>NZ_JACAPA010000051.1:0-56902 GCF_013385945.1 Pantoea sp. B9002 | reverse complement strand
TATTTCTGGGGATCCCTCAGATCGTAGGGTCGCCATTCATGACGACCATAACTTACAAACCCATTAAATCATCACGTTACATCACTATGTGAACCACAATCCAAAATTCAAAACTGTTCAATATTAAGCCAAAATTTATATTCGTGATCGCTAATTTATTAATTATGATTGGCCCTGTTTTTTTTAAATGGATATCAGTAACAGGGAGCAACAGAATGCAATCAGCTAGCTTTCATACAGGTATTTTTGGTTCACATAGCACCTGTCCCCATTCCATACAAACCCTCATCAGAGGAAGATGAACTGCTAGTACGACAATATCATCGCGACGATCTGACTAAACAGCAGCGCAACGCCTTGGGTTCGGCGCTGAACGTGATTAAAAAGGGGCTGAGACATGACTGAACGCGATATTTTCAGTGAACTGATGACGGGAATGCAGGAGCTGAAAGATTATAAGGACGGAAAAATCACGCTCAAGACCTACAAGGTCAGCAAGCGCGCGCCCGTTACCATCGCGCCACAGGAGCTGCGTGATGTACGCGAAAAACTCAACCTTTCTCAGGCCGTTTTTGCGCACTACCTTCACACGGGTGAAACCACCTATCAAAACTGGGAGCAAGGCAGGTCCAGGCCTAACGCCCAGGCTGTTTTGCTTATACGCATGGTTCAGCAGAATCCTGAAACCCTGAAAACGCTCGCACAGCTTTAACGCACGCGGTTGGTACTCATCGTACCGTCAAAGTTTGAACCTATTGCACGAGGCAAAAAAGCGTTTGAATAATGACTACCATTACGAATAAAAGATAAATCCGGGCCAATAGTCAGGCCCGGATTTATTAATTTTTACTTCTTATCCAGCGACCAGGTCGCGCTGCGCACATCCACTTTCACTGGCAACAGACCCACGCGCGTAAAGGTATCTGCTAACGCCTGCTGCTCATCAAATACCTGTGGCGACATGCGCGACGCGCCATAAGGCAGACGTTTAATAGTGGTTTGCCAGATGGCTTTATCCAGGCCGGTCGATTTCGACAGAATCGCTGCCGCGTCATCCGGGTTCTTGTTGGCCCAATCGCTGAGTTTACTCAACTCATCAACAACCTGTTTCGCGGTATCAGGATGGCCTTCGGCAAACGGACGGCTGGCGAGATAGAAGGTGTAATGCGGCACCAATCCTTCCGCATTGCGGATTTCACGCGCTCCGGCGTTGGCTTCCACTTCTGCCAGGTAAGGATCCCAAATCACCCACGCATCAATCGCGCCTTTCTGGAAGGCCGCGCGTGCATCGGCGGGCGGCAGATACACCGGCGTCACGTCTTTGTAGTTAAGTCCCGCATCTTCCAGCGCTTTTACCAGCAGATAGTTAACGTCAGAACCTTTGTTCAGACCGACGCGTTTACCTTTCAAATCCGCCACGCTCTTAATCGTGGAATCTTTCGGCACCACGATGGCTTCGGTTTTTGGGTTAGCCGGGGAATGACCGAGATAAATCAAATCGGCTTTCGCTGCCTGCGCGAAGGCCGGCGGCGCATCGCCGGTTGCCGCCAAATCAATGCTGCCGACGTTTAAGCCTTCCAGCATCTGCGGACCCGCCGGGAACTCCACCCAGCGGATAGCGATGCCTTCCTTCTTAAAGGTTTCATCCAGCGTGCCGCGATATTTCAGCAGGGCAAAGATGTTGGCTTTCTGATAGCCGATGGTGACGGTTTCTGGGTTAGCGGCAAAGGCGTATGTGGAGAGCAGGCCAAAGCTGAGAGCTAAAGCGCTCAGGACAGGAAGTTTTGCTTTCATGATGATTCTCGCGTGGTTTTTTTGCCACCTTAGCAAAGCCCTTATATAACCAATAAATAACTAATTTCGATCGCTTATAACTATTATCTATGTGATCTGGATCATTCACTGTAATCAGCAATCGCGATCGGAATTTCCATAGATGCCCATATAATTAGCACGGTAATAATTTGTATAACAAATCAAAATGCCATTGCCAAAAGCTTCTGTCAGGATAAGCAATTCCGCTGCCTGCATAAGGTTTTACCCGTTCTATGAAGTGGTTTTCACGAAGCGCAGTGCTGTTTTCTGCCAAAACCTGTCTTGCTGCCTTTCTGGCTTTTTACATTGCTCTGGAACTCAATCTCGATAAACCGGCCTGGTCACTGACTACAGTGTACGTTGCCTCGCAGCTCTATTCGGGATCGACGGTATCGAAATCGGTTTTCCGTTTCTTCGGCACCCTGCTGGGCGGGCTGTTTACCTTGCTGATCTATCCCGCCACGGTGCAGGATCCGCTGCTGTTCAGCCTGTGCATCTCGCTGTGGGTCGCGGTTTGTCTTTATCTGTCGCTGCACGACCGCACGCCGAAGAGCTATGTGTTTATGCTGGCGGGCTACAGCGCGGCGATCATGGGTTTTCCCGATGTGGTATCGCCCTCGGCCATCACCTACACGGTGATCTCGCGTGTTGAGGAGATCACCGTCGCCATCGTCTGCAGCAGCCTGGTGCATCGCCTGCTGTGGCCGGTCTCGATGCGCAATCTGTTAGAGCAGAGTGTGAACCTGTGGTATCAGAACGCGCGCAAGCTGTGTAGCGAACTGGTCACGGCGATGCCCGCTGAGAAGTCGGTGGAGCGCGAAGATATCCTGATTCAGATGGCCAACTATCCGCTGAACGTCGAAACGCTCATCACGCACTGCGTGTATGAAGGCGATGCTGCACGGCGTCTGGTGCGCTTAGTCAGCGTGCAGTATCAGCATCTCTCCTATTTCATCCCGACGCTGACGGCAATCGAATCGCGCCTCAATCTGCTGGCGCAGCAGCAAATCCGTTTTCCCGACTATATCGCCGAGGTGTTTCAGCAATTTTTGCTGTGGCTAAACGGTGAAGAGCAACTGCCGGTGCGCGACCAGCTCAGCCACGCGCAAGAGCAGCTGAAACGGGCGTGGCAACAGGGCAGGCTCAACAGCGAAGAGAGCATTCTGCTGATGGGATTGCTGGAGCGCTTGCTCAATTTTGTGCGCATCGTCGATGCCTATCAAAGCGTTAGCGAACGCGTCAGTGAATGGACGCCCGCGGTCAAAGCCGGAAAAATGGCGCGCGCGCATAAACACGTCGATAAGGGTTTGTTGCTGCTGTCGTCGTTTACCGCGTTTATCGCCACCTTCGTCACCTGCGTATTTTGGATTGGTAGCGGCTGGGTAGATGGCGCCACCGCGCCGATGATGGCGGCGGTGCTGTGTTCCTTCTTTGCTGGCATGGACAGCCCGATTGCGCCGATGAAACTGTTCCTGAAAGGTGTGCTGATCTCCGTGGTGATCAGCCTGCTGTATATCACCTTGCTGATTCCGCAGGCGGTGACCTTCGAAGCTCTGGTGATCTGCCTTGCGCCGGGCTTGCTGGCGTTGGGATTGGTTATCGCCAATCCGTCGACTAACCTGATTGGCCTGATTGTCGCCACGCAGATTCCCGGTCTGATTGGCATGAGCCACAACTTCAAGCCCGATCTACAGCTTATAGTGAACGCTATTCTCTCGACGCTGGTGGGCATTACCTTCGCGGTGGTGATTACGGCGCTGATCCGCAACAAGCGTCCGTCGTGGACCGCCAAACGCGCGGTGCGCAAAGGTATCCGCGAGCTGCTGCAGTTTATCGCGACGGTGCGGCTCAACAGCGTCACGCTCACCGCGCGTCAGCAGTTTGTTTCGCGCACGCTGGATAAGGTCAACATTATTCTGCCGCGTAAGCGTGTCGATCCGGTGCCGGAGTTGGTCTCCGGCGGCAATCTGATTGCGGAAGCCTGGCTGGGTGCAAACTGCTATGACTATTACACGCGTCATCGTCAGCTGCTGCTGGCGCATCACATCGAAAGCGCGGCGATGTTTCATGAGCTGAGCCAGTTTCTTAAGCGTCGGTTAAAATCGCTGCAAACCACGCCGCAGCCGGAATTGCTGGCGGAACTGAATACATTGTTGCTGCGGCTGGAAGCGGCGGCGATGCAGGAAAATACGCTGTTTGCGCCGATGTTCCACCTGTTCAATATCCGCTTATCGCTGTTTCCTGCGGCGCGCTGGCCGGAAAAGTTTGCGCAATAAATTGCGCCACTACACGAACATTGCGCGTTTCCGTAGCGGCGCGATTTATCGCGCGGTTTAGCGTTTTCGCTTACAGTGCTGAGCAGCATGTTTAAAACGGAGTTAAGCAGATGAAAATGATCGGTTTGATTGGCGGGATGAGCTGGGAATCCACTGCGCTCTATTACCGTATTATCAATGAGCAGGTAAAGCAGCAGCTGGGCGGTTTGCACTCCGCGCGCAGCCTGATGTACAGCGTTGATTTCCATGAAATCGAAAAGCTACAGGCCGCAGGCGAGTGGCAAAAAGCGGGCGAAATTCTGGCAGAAGCGGCTGTAAGTCTGGAAAAAGGCGGCGCGGATTTTATCGTGCTCTGTACCAACACCATGCACAAAGTCGCGCAGCAGATCATCGATGCGGTCAGCATTCCGCTGCTGCATATCGCCGATGCCACCGCGCAGCGCATTCGTCAGGCGGGCGTGAAAAAAGTCGGTTTGCTGGCGACGGCGTTCACCATGGAGCAGGAATTCTACAAAGGCCGACTTAATCAGTCTGAGATTGAGGTGCTGGTGCCCGATGCAGCCGGTCGCAAAGTGGTGCACGACATCATCTATCAGGAACTCTGTCTTGGCGTGATCCGCGATGAATCACGCGCGCAATACCGCAAGATTATTGCCGAACTGGTGGAGCAGGGCGCAGAGGCGATCATTCTCGGCTGCACCGAAATCACCTTGCTGGTGAAGGCGGAAGATGCCAGCGTGCCGCTGTTCGATACCACCTTGATCCACGCAGAAGACGCGGTAAAACTCGCTCTGTCGTAGGGTCGCCATTCATGGCGACCAATGGCGCACCTCGCCTAATTTATGAGGTGCGCTTCAACTTGCGCGCCAAAACCTGCAACTGCTGCGCAATCTCTGCCACATCCACCTCATCCTGCTGCGGTGCCGCGGTGGTTTCCCGCAACACCAACTCGGTTTCCAGCGTCTTCTCGGCGACATCGCCGCCTTCCAGCTGCGCCAGCAAGCGATCAACGCTCACCGCGCCCAACTGCTGCAGATCCTGACGCACGGTGGTTAACGGCGGCTGATACCACGCGCTTTCCGCCGTATCGTCGTAGCCAATCAGCGATATCTCCGCCGGGATCTTCACGCCGTGCTGATGCAGCGCACGCATCGCGCCGAGCGCCATCTGATCGTTAGCCACCAGCAGCGCCTGCGGCAGATTGTTGGGCAACTGCGTCAGCAGCGCCTGATAACCCGAAGCCGCGCTCCAGTCGCCGCTCAGCACGCAGAATGGCTTGAGCTGATGCGCCGCCAGCGCCTGTTGCCACGCGGCGAAACGCGCGCGCGCCGACGCAGAACTTGCCGGACCATTTAACACGCCAATCTGACGATGGCCGAGCGCCACCAGATGATCAACCGCCTGCTGCGCACCGGATTCGCTCTGATACTGGCATTGCGCCACTTCAGCGCTGCGCTCCACATCGAGAAACAGCACCGGCTTGTTGTCGCACTGTTGCTGAATCTGCGCGGCCTGCGCCGCATCCAGCGGCAGGTTAATCAGCAGCGCATCCACGCGCTGCGCCAGCAGTTCATTCACTGTATCCTGCGGCGCGCTGTCGGGATTCGCCATGGCGATCACCAGATGATAACCCTGCGCCGCCGCCCGTTGCTGAATCGCCGAAGCGATCTGCGCCGGCGCCATCAAGGCTAAATCGCTGGTGGCGAGACCGAGCGTGCGGGTGTTTTTGCCCGCCAGCTGCTGCGCCACGCGATTCGGCACATAGTTGAGCTGCTGCATCGCGGCTTCTACTTTGGCGCGGGTGCGCGGCGAAACCTGTTCGGAATGGTTGAGGACGCGGGAAACGGTTTGATAAGAAACCCCAGCCAGATGAGCAACATCGTCGAGGGTTACGGAGCGCGCAGTCATGAATCTCTCCTGAAGATTAAGCTGCGAGTGTAGCAAATTTTTCCCTGCCGACACGCACTTAAGCCGCTACACTGCCAAAGGTAAAAAGAGGAGAACCGGATGCAGCTCAATAACCATCAGATTCAGGATATCAATACTTTGGCGGCCTGGCTGGCGCTGGATCAGATGCCACAAGATGGCACGCTCGACATCGATTTAGCCATTCTCGCTGGTCACGCGGTACTGCCGAATGTGGAAGCGGTGATTGCCGTGGCGAAAAAGTATCAGCTGCCGTTATTGATCAGCGGCGGCATCGGTCACTCAACCTCGCTGCTGGTGGAGATGCTCGCCGCGCATCCGCTGTATCGACAAATCGACAGTAAAGGCAAAAGCGAAGCCGAGTTGTTAGGCGATGTCGCCCGCGTATTTGCCGCGCTGCCGGACGATCTGCTGCTGCTGGAAACCGCCTCACGCAACTGCGGGGAAAACGCCGCCTTCAGCCAAAAGCTGCTGGATGAGCACAGCTGGCAGCCGCAGCGCGTGCTGCTGGTGCAGGATCCGCTGATGCAGCGTCGCACCTGGGAAACTTTCCGCTATCAATGGCGCGAGCGTGCGGATGCACCGGAATTTATTAGCTGGCCGGTGTTTGTGCCGCAGGTGAAGATGGACGCGGGCATGCTGCGCATCATCGGCGCACCGCCGCAGGGTTTGTGGTCGATGGAGCGTTTTCTGTCGTTGCTGATGGGTGAAATCCAGCGCCTGCGCGACGATGAAAACGGCTACGGCCCGCGCGGCAAAGGTTTCCTCGGCCACGTCGAGGTGCCAGAAGCGGTGGAAGCCGGCTGGCAACGCCTGAAGCAGTTGCCAGGCGTGCAGTCACGATTGTAACAAACGCCGCTAACCTGTAGCGGCGCAATTTATTGCGCCATCTCTGTGCCGCCATGGATATGCGCGATAAATCGCGCCGCTACGATAGGTGCCTTTTTACGTAATGGCGATCAACCTTATCGATTCTGCACATACACCTGCAAATTGACATACACCGCGTTCAGCAACGGCGTCACCACGCCGCTGCGTGCGCCGCGCACCAGCAGATCGCCAATCACCTGATCGGCCTCAATCTCAAAGCCCTGGGTTAAATCGCGATACATCGACGAGGTCATCGCCGCTTGAGGATTGTTCAGCGTCTCATAAATCTTCGCCGTCACCGCCGGACGCTGCTGGTAACCTTCCGCACTCAGCACCGCCAACACTTCACCAAAAACGCTTTGCAGCAGCGCTTCGCCACCTTGTGACGTCAGCACCTGTTGCGTATTGCCGCGTGCGATACAACACACCGCACCCAACGTGCTGAGCAGCAACCATTTTTCCCACAGTTCGCTGATGATGTTGTCAGCAAACACCGTATCAAACTGCGCCGCACTCAGCGCTTCATCCACCCGCTGCAAACGCGCATCGTTGTGAGCGTCCAGCGCGCCGTAATAGAGAATATGCAGCGGCGTCATCTGCATCACTTCGCCGTTTTCACCCAGCGTGGCGTTGATTTTGCACAAGCCGCCAATCACTTTGTCGCCAAAGCGCGCGCGCAGCGTATCGATATGCCGCATGCCGTTGAGGATCGGCATGATCAGCGTGTCCGGACCGACAGCGGGCGCGATGTCGTTCATCGCCTGATCCAGCGCGAAGCTTTTCACCGTCAAAATAATCAGATCGTAATGGCCATCAAGCGAACCGGTCTGTGCCAATTGCGGCTGAATCACTTCGCTGCCGGTGGGGGTTTTCAACACCAGACCGGTTTGCTGCAACTGCTGAAAGCGGCGCTCGCGCACCAGAAAAGTCACATCACGTCCTGCTTGCGCCAGACGCGCACCGAAATAGCCGCCGGTGGCGCCGGCGCCGACTACCAGAATACGCATGGTCAATTTTCCCGTTGAGAGTGAAAGCCTTACCTTAAAGTGACCGGCGACGGCTTTCCAGCCCGTAAATGCTGAATCACATACAAGATTTTAACGATGTTTAAAAAAGGCTCAAACTGTTCGTATTTACTCGTACAATAGGTTTAGGCTGTTGCGCAGCGGCGGGCAATGGTGCGCGCCGCATAATCAGTCGAATGACTAAGGACGCATCATGCCCCGAACCCTCCCCATCGAACGTTATCGCAACATCGGCATCTCCGCGCACATCGATGCCGGTAAAACTACCACCACTGAGCGCATCCTGTTTTACACCGGAATGAGCCACAAGTTAGGTGAAGTGCACGATGGCGCGGCAACCACCGACTGGATGGCGCAGGAGCAGGAGCGTGGGATCACCATTACTTCGGCGGCGGTGAGCTGCTTCTGGCCAGGCATGGACGGCAGCTTTACGCCGCACCGTATCAACATCATCGATACGCCCGGACACGTCGATTTCACCATTGAAGTTGAGCGCTCAATGCGCGTGCTCGATGGCGCGGTGATGGTGTATGACGCGGTTGGCGGCGTGCAGCCGCAGTCAGAAACCGTGTGGCGCCAGGCCAACAAATATCATGTGCCGCGCATCGCCTTCGTCAACAAAATGGATCGTCAGGGCGCGGACTTCTTCCGCGTGGTGCAGATGATGAAAGATCGCCTGCACGCCAATCCGGTGCCGATTGTCATTCCCATCGGCGCGGAAGAGCACTTCAGCGGCGTGGTCGATCTCAACAAAATGCGCGCCATTTACTGGGATGACGCCAGCCAGGGCATGAGTTTCAGCTATGCGCCGATTCCTGCTGAGTTACAGGCACTCGCCGCCGAGTGGCGCGAGAACATGGTGGCAGCGGCGGCAGAAGCCAGCGAAGCATTGATGGATCGCTATCTGGAGCAGGGCGATCTCAGTGAAGAGGAGGTGGTTGCCGGATTGCGTCAGCGCACCTTGCTCGGTGAAATTCAGCCGATGCTGTGCGGCAGCGCGTTCAAAAACAAAGGCGTGCAGCGCATGCTCGACGCGGTGATTGAACTGATGCCTTCGCCGCTCGACGTACCGGCGGTGAGCGGCGTCAACGAGCAGGGCGAACACGATGAACGTCATGCGGATGACAGCGAGCCGTTTTCGGCGCTGGCGTTCAAGCTGATGAGCGATCCTTACGTGGGCCAGCTGACTTTCGTGCGCGTCTATTCCGGCGTGCTGCGCAAAGGCGATAGCGTGTGGAATGCGGTTAAAGGGCGCAAGGAGCGCATCGGTCGCATCGTACAGATGCAGGCCAATGACCGTATCGAGATCGAAGAGATTCGTGCCGGCGATATCGCCGCCTGCGTGGGTTTGAAAGAGGTCACCACCGGCGAAACGCTGTGCGATCCCAATGCGGTGATCACGCTGGAGCGCATGGAGTTTCCCGATCCGGTGATTTCGCTGTCGATTGAGCCGAAAACCAAGAGCGATCAGGAGAAAATGGGTCTGGCGCTGCAGCGGCTGGCGGCCGAAGATCCGTCGTTCCGTCTGCACACCGATGAGGAATCGGGCCAGACGATTATTTCCGGCATGGGCGAGCTGCATCTGGAGATTATCGTGGATCGCATGAAGCGTGAGTTTGGCGTGGAAGCCAACATCGGTCGGCCGCAGGTTACCTATCGCGAAACTATCCGCAAAACGGTGCGCGACGTGGAAGGCAAGTTTGTGCGCCAGTCGGGCGGTAAAGGTCAGTACGGCCATGTGGTGCTGACGCTGGAACCGCAGCAGGCGGGTGGCGGATTTGCCTTTGAAGACGCCACCAAAGGCGGCGTGGTACCGCGCGAGTTCATTCCTTCGGTGGAGAAGGGGATTCGTGAAGCGCTGAACAGCGGCGTGCTGGCCGGTTATCCGGCGGTGGACATCAAAGCCACGCTGACGTTTGGTTCGTACCACGATGTCGATTCGTCGGAAATGGCATTCCGTATGGCGGCGATCTTTGGCTTTAAAGCCGCCGCGAAACTGGCCGATCCGGTGATCCTCGAACCGCTGATGCAGGTGGAAGTGGAAACGCCGGAAGAGTATGCCGGTGGCGTGATGGGCGATTTGTCGGCGCGGCGCGGTACGCTGCAAGGCATGGATGAACGCTTTGGTGCGCGCATTATTCGCGCCGAAGTGCCGTTGTCCGAGATGTTTGGTTACGCCACCACGCTGCGATCGATGTCGCAAGGCCGCGCCACCTACAGCATGGAGTTTGCACATTACGCGGAAGCTCCACGCAACGTGGCTGAAAGCATCATCGCCGCGCGCGCCTAGGTTGTAGAGTGAAATCAGACCGGGCACAGAGGTAACACTTTGTGCCCGATCTACGTTTAAATCGACCTGTCGATCGCGTGAGTCATTTAGCACCAAAAATGGACAGTTAATTTCCGCCAGGAAGCCGATAGTATTCGCAGAATCAGGGATATTTATCGGAAATTAATCATGGATGTCATTTATCTGGATCAGTCTTGCTATCACCAGCAGGGCTTAATTGCGCTTCTGCAACATTCAAATCTCACTTGCTGTAATACGCTTCGTGAAATGAAGACGCTGATGAGTGACAGGGAAAAAACCGCCAGTCTTTCACCGATCATTATTTTTGATTTGCCGGAAAACTTCCGCACGGCGCTGGCTCAGATAGATTATCTGACCAGACTAAAAATCACCCGCAATGCGACGCTGATTTTCTTTACGGATTCAGTGAAAAACAAGATTAACTACAGCAGCCATGCCATTACAGCCGATTGTTTTATCGATAAAAAATCTCCAGTTGGCACCATCAGCACCAAGCTGGCGATGATGCTGTGCCAGCATAAAAACGGCCAGCTGTTGGCTGCTCCCGCAGTCAACAACCATTTAACCAGGAAGGAGTTTAATTTCCTGCGATGTTTATTCACTTACGAATCGATTGAAGACGTGGCGAAAATAACCGGGATAAATAAAAAAACGCTCTATAGCCATCAGAATAAGATCGTTAAAAAACTCAATCTGAAAAACAGCCTGCATCTCTATCAGCGTTTTACCAATAATTTTTAAACCACCAATCTATACCGTAATGCCGATAATTTGATAATCGCATCAAATTATTGCACATTCCGTAGCGGCGCGATTTATCGCGCAATAAATTGCGCCGCTACCGTGTGTGCGCTCGGTAATTTCGGTTTTTATGACATCACTACTGGCGCCATTACTGCGTCGTCGGGGTATAAATAATTCTCAACGTACCCTGATAACGGCCCGCTGTTTTTGATGATAACGTGAAGGCCGGTGTAATAAGCTGCATCGGCGCGGGAACGCACAGCACCGAATTGCTCTGGCCCGGCAACACCACACGCCTTAGCACTCCTCTGTTGGTGCCGCTCCAGATAATTTCACTGCCATTCTCAACCACCTGGCGCGCTTTGGTCAGCGGGTTGATCACTTCGACCGCATAATCGAGACGATTTTGTGCCAGATTTTTGTCCGCGCCTGTGCGATATAACGAAAACAATCCCGTGGATCTGTTGGGCGCGGCTGCGCCTTCGTCCTGAAACAACAGGCTCACCCGGTTGCTGTCAGAGTTATTGCCGTCGTACAGGCACATATCCAGCGAACGGCTGCCGCTGACGCTGGTGGTGGCGCGCGCACCGGGGAAGGTTTTTAAACCGAGATCCACAGTGGCGGCCGCATTGCCAAACTCTGGCAGATAGATCTGCTGATTGCCGTAATCCGTTACCTTAAAGGTCATGTTGGCGATCCAGTCACCCATCTTCGTCACGTTGGTACAACCCACGTTCACGTTTTGCGAATTTCCGGTACAGGAGGTCACGGGCCACTGCATCAGCGACATTTTCAGCGTTGCGCTCCAGGTGCCCGCCGACGGGAATTTACTCAGCTCGGAAGAGGGAAGATAGGCCGAATAATCGGTGCCATCGCCACGCGGCGTGACGGCACCGCCAAAGGCATTCATCGGCACCTGGTTGGTCGCCACCACCACATTATTCAGCGAGCGCCTTTTGGTAAGATAGACATTCAGTACCAGCGTCTGTTTGGTGCTGCTTTCGGTAAACAACAGCGGCACGGGATAGGGTGACGGCGACGCTTCCAGCCAGACCGGTAATGTCAGGCAGGCACCATATTGATTGCTGGTGCGCGACTGGCAAACCAGCGTGTTGCGGCCCCATTTTGCCGCATCGTTGGTATCATAACCGCCGTTTTCATTGGTCCAGATCGGCAATTGCGCCGGCACTGACATGCGGTCAAAGCTCACGGCAACGCTGGTATTGCGCCCTGAAGGCGTGAGCATGGCGGCCTGCACCTGCATGCCCGCTAACATCCCTAGCAGCGTCAGCGCGCTAAGAAATCTACTTTTCATCCAAAATCCCTATTGTTGTTGCGGCGAAGAAGGCGCGGTGCGTGCCAGCGGAACTTTATCCGCCTGGCGGGTGACAATCAGCATTTTTGCCCGCTGCTGCACCTCCTGCGGCACTGAAGCCAGTTCGATGGGTTGGCAGTCGCTGTCGCCAACGTAACGCACCACGTCATGGGTGCTTTTCACCTTCATTTCACAGCGGTACATCTGCATGCCGCGCACCATGTACAGATTTTTTATGCGGTGATCGGTCTCGGCGCTGAATCCGCCCTGGCCTAAACCGGACCAGCTGGCGACATTCAGCGGCGTGGCGCCTTCCAGTGGAAGCTGTTGATTGATCATCAGCCTGCCAAGCCAGGTGTAGCGCGAGACAATATTCACCTTGCTGACCAGCATGCGGCCAGGCGCGATAAACAGCGTGCGTCGTCCGGCACCTTGGGTGATTTCACTGCGCATGCCGTCGGTGGATTCGATGGAATCGTTGATGCTGATCGCGCTCTGGGTGTAAGCCGGTACGCTGAATAACGTGCGGCCGGTGCCGCGCAGGCTGGCGCTGCCTGCGCCATCGACAGAAACATCCACGCGGGTATCGCGGCTTTCATCGCTGCTTGCCACATGCAGACCCACCGCCGCACCGGGCAGGCCGTTGCCCCATTTGCCCCAGTAGAGGCCGGAACGCGCCACGGCCAATGAGGAGTTGTAGCTGCCGCTGCTGCTGAAGCGTTGAGCGGATGAACCTGACGATGCCGAACTGAATGCCAGGCTGCCGCTGCCGTATTCGCCGCCGGTTTTGCCATAAACCGAGGCATTCAGTGTGTTTTCCTGATTACCGTTGAGGTTCACGCCAATTTCCTGCTGATTCTGCGCATCGAAATACCAGTTTTGCGCCACGTTATAGCCAATTTGATCCTTGTTGTTGCGATCGGTTTGGTAGGTCATACCGATCGAACTGTAACTCGAAGTTGAATTGACGGTCGGCGTGCTTACGCGCGAGAGTGAGACTGAGAGGAAGCCGCCGTTATCGCGCTGAGTTCCGCTGCTGCTGGTGCGGGTAAAGAGATTGGCGCTGGTATTAATATTGATGCCGTTGACGCTGAAGCCGCGCCCCAGGCCAGCCTGCCAGGTGGTGGTCTGCGTTTTGCTGTAGAGGTTACGCCGCGCCCACTGCGGCACGACCGCATTATCATCCAGCTGCACCGGAAGCACATTGCGGCCCTCATTCTTGCTGGCGCTGTAACCGGCATTCAGATACCAGCTTTTCACCGGCACGCTGAACATCAGGCTGCTGCTCTGGTAGCATCCGCTAAAGCCGTATTGCCCATCGTTGTTGCTGTAGCAATCCTGCGCATACAGGGCGCTGCGATAAAAACTGAGGGAGAATCCGTCGTTATAAGCAACCTGCTGGATATTGCCGCGCGAGCCTTCGCTGCCTTTCAGGTAGCTAAAGCGGGTAGTGAGGATGCCGTCGAGCAGCGGATTATCAAATCCGTGGCTCCAGTCGAGCGCGCTTTCGATAAAGCGGTTGCGGTTGGTCACGGCGATACCGCCGGTCAGCGCAGCGTCTTGCATCACCGGCACTTTGATGCCCGCCTGCATCACACGGCGGTCTGCGCCCTGTTGCGACGCTGCGCCGTTGCCCTGCATCTCGCGATCGGGAATGGAGCCGCCTTGCACAAACCATTCAATGTTCTGGCTGGTGGCATTGCCGGTACGGCTAAAAGGAACCTGTTCGGTACGCGACAACTGATTATCTTCATAGATGCGCAACGTCACGCTGTAGCTGCCATTAGGAAAGGCGCTGGTATCGAGGTTTTGCGTGCCGGCATTGAGGTAAAAGGTGCCAAGCAGTTGCTGCCCACGATAAGCATCTATACGCGACGGACGCGTAATAAACACCGTCACCGGCGTGCCTTGCGCCGCCTGTGCACGGTTCATCCAGGCGAGCGTCGAACCGACGCGCGCACCTTCGATGGTGCTGAGTGGCAGTTGGCTTAAGGTAATGTTGCCGCCGGCGTTACTGAAGATATCGCGCGAATCCATGCGTCCGGCCTGCACGTAATAGCGTTTGCCGAGATCGCGGCGCAGAAAGACATTGTTAAAGCGCACTTCCTGATGACTCTGCTGACGGTATTTTTGCGCGAGATAGTCCCAGTCGATACCGGCATAGCTGTTTTCAGTCAATCCAAGCGCGCCCGCACCCTGCAGCGATAACGTCTGGTCATCGCGATTGGTGACGAAATTAATATTCTGCTGATGAATAAACGCCGCTTCCGTTTCGGCGGTCTGCTGGTAATAGGGCGATGCGTTGTCTGCGGCAAGCGGCACAAATTCCGGGCCGAGAAACAGCGCCACTTTGGCATTATTTTCGTCATAGATCAGCGCGAGGGAATCGGTTTCCAGATAGTCGCAGCCCGCTGCACCACCGTTGCTGCTGCATGCCTTGTTGCCGTTGCGTGCCAAAGGTTCACTGATCAGATGGTCTAAGCGCTTTTCCTGCTGCGGGTTCTTTTGATAATGCTTCATCACCGCCCGCGCAACCTGATGCGGTTTTAAGAACGTGACGGTATCCAGCGAAACAGAGGCTTCAAACAGGCCGAGCGATTGCCCGTAAACAGAAAGGTTGACCCACAGCGTCTGGCCGGTAACCAGCGATTCAAATCCAGGCGGAACCTGCGTGGCAGCGCGAGGTGCAAGAGAGGGGATCAGGGTAATGAAAGAGGTTATTAAGACGACGCGAATATTGACCTTCATTACAGCATCCTGCTGAAAAAGAATAATAAGGGGGGCGAATGGCCTAATGCCGCTCACTTAAGCAATAAATTGCCTGGGTATATAGGTGCGCATGAATGCGCACCCTACGAAAACCTCGCCAACTGCGGTAGGGTCGCCATTCATGGCGACCGATTTACGCTTAATTGACGTGCATTAGGGGCGAGCGCCCCCGAAATAATTGATCAGTCAATGCCGACAAATTAGCTCTGCGTGGTGGCCTGAGTAATTAACAGACTTACTACGCCGGAATAGGTGCCGGTTGCCAGCACGCCCGGCGTGGTCTGCGAGATTTTCAGTGGCAAAACTGATGAACCGTTGGCGGTGCCCGCCGGGAACAGCGAGGCGTAAGTCAGCGCCGTGTTAGTGGTGGTGATCGGTTTTAAATCCGCACCCAGCGTGACGGTCAAAGGTACCGCAGTACCGGTAACGGTTTCGTTTAACTGGGCGGCACTCACCAGCGCCACGTTAATATTTGCGGTTTGCGAGTTCGACCAGATTTTGGTGTCCAGTGAATAGGTAGACAAACCACGGCCCGGAATATATTGCATATTAATGGTGCCCGGTAATGCGGTTCCGTCCGCCTGCGTCATATCCACCGTCGAATCGACATTCGCATTCACCGTAATATCTTTCTGCACCGCCTGTGCATTAAATACAGCCGTTAACGCAGCAGCGATGACAAGTGGTTTGATTAATTTTTGCATTTGTAGCTCCGTGAAAATCCTTGTACTGGCCGTAAATGACCGTCTCATGGTAGTGAACTGCTTTATAACAAACAGGTTGTTATTCCTTTAATATCTGTTGATCACTGTCCGATAACGTACTCAGCGATATTCCGCGTGTTGAGATCAACATATTTTATTCTGACTTCCTGAGCAGCGATTAATTCTGCCGAACTCCAGGCTTTAAAGCGCAGCGCCTCATCCGGATAAACCGTGGCGTGTTCTTTTTTCCACTGACAGCTGCTGCTGATATGTTGTTTTGAACAAACCGCGACCTCACGAATCACTACGCGAACCGTGCCTGAGTTTTTGACTTCGCCCGATGCGGATGAACTGAGCGATAATCTGGCATTGCGCGGCGGAATATGCACCAGCACGCCCCAGACTAAATTGATGCCGACCTGGTTGCTGATGTTATTATTCGTTGGCGATTTATCTTTCAATTCATCCGGCGCAGCCACGGCCTCAAAGTAGACGCGCCAGGCGGTCTCTTTTTCCGGCGGTTGTAATGAAATCAGCCGAATAATGCGTTGTGAACCGGAAGCGAGCGCGAACTTATCCGGTGTGGCGATAAGCGAGCGCGAAACGGCATCTTCAACCAATATTTCTTTTTCAAACGGTGTCGCAGGGCGTTCAATTCGCTTGATGCTGACGCGAATAAACTGCGCTTCACCGCTCTGCGATAATGTCTGCACCTGTGCCGCACCCTGATTATTCAGGGTGACTTCCATTGGATAGACACTCATATTTGCCCACGCTGATGGGATAGCGATAAACCCCATTATTATCAGTGGGTAAATGAGTTTTTTTACAAGATGGTTACTGGAGAAAATACCCAGCGAAAAGCCGTGGTGCAGCGTCTTTTGCGGTGAATCGTCCATGATAAATCCTTATGAAATCCATTAAAAACGTGGCGGATATTCCCTTTAAAAGTCGGCATGTCTATAAGCCAGCATGGCTTTATCAACCGGAATAACCGTTCGTTAAGAAAGTTCTCATGGGGGCTTTGTTAAGTCACTGTCCATTTTTGTGGTTAATTTTTTTAAGCAATGTTACAAAGCGAATACTTGCTAAAATGTCGCAAGCTAACTTAATGAAATAACTATAAAAAAAATAAATAAATTTACAGGCTTTGCAATGAATTTGTCAGGTCAGAATAAAATCAGTCTTTACAATAAATAGTCCATTGATGGTAAGATCGTGCTCAGAAGGGCAAAAAGACCCCTATTGATACTGAAAGTATTAACCTCAGAAATAATGCCTCCATAAAGCATCATCAACCGCTTCTCAACAAGCTTTAAATTAACAAATGAGAAGGTGGGTGGTTTTTTGAAAGTTTATAATTGATAACCAGGCACACAACACAGCAATATGAAAAGCAAACAGCAACTCACAGCATTACTTTATCATCGTGCAGCAGAGATTAAGTCAAATAAAAATATCGCGTTAGTTATGCAGAAGCATTACAAACTGTTGTTCAGACTGTATCTGACTAAGCCGCTCTATTTTAAAGTCATTTTCAAAGCTAATCGCTTTATTATCGGCTCGGCCATCATGGCGTACTCCTTCACATCAGCAAACCCAACGCTGCGTGAGGTAAAAGACTTTTGTAAGAAAACCGGCCTGATTAGCGATAACACCATTGACTCTTTTCTGCTCTTTGTTCGGGTAGGTGGACGTATGGAGGTTAAAAAGGACGCGCAGGATAAACGAAAGTTAACCTACACGGTGACCCACAAAGCGCTGGATGAAACCAGGGCTTTAATTAATACCATGATGATCCCTTACGGCATGTTGTATGACGATTTCGACGTTTCGGCTTGCCTGAAAATGGAAAATTTCCATGCCGAATACTTCAAAAAATACGCTGAAATCACCCTCAAACATGTCTACTTGTTTGAGATGGTGCCAGAGAGTAAAGCCTTCATTTTCAGGGATGCCGGGCATATGCTGCTGATGGATCTATACATCGAAAGTCTGCAACAAAAAACCCGCGTTATTGAGTACAACTACCTGAAAGCGTCAGTGAAATGTGGGGTTTCGCGTTCACACATAAAACGCTGCCTGCAGGACGCTGAAGCGGCGGGATTGCTGACGCTGGATAAAGCCAGCAACACGCTCATTTTGCATCTCTCCTTTATGCATATGGCGCTGGATTATTTTGCGGTTTATATGGCAATGGTCGAGTACGGGTTGCGCGGTTTATCGGGCGTGCCTCCGCTACCGGCAAGCCTGTCACGATAATCTGTTTTTTCGCTTATTCGTGAATTGCCAAATTCAACAAATCGATTGCCACTATTGTCGTTTTACATTTATTTGTCCGGGTTTTAATAATTCAGCGGGAATTAATACAGGCCAGATTAAGGTCATACATAATATTTACCTGCAATCACCAAGGACAATATGAAATTAACTTCAATAGCTTTGGCATTAGGTTTTAGCCTCCTGGGAAGCGCGATTAACGCCGTGGCCGCCGATCAACCGGTTAGCGGCGGCACTCTGACGGTCGGTGTTGAAACCGAACCGACCACTTTTAACCCGCAGCTTAATGGTCAGGACAAAGCGGAAATCACGCTGCGTAACTTTTGGGAATCGCTGCTGGCGCGCCGTCCGGACGGCAGCTTTGTGCCGTGGCTGGCGCAAAGTTATGAGGCCAGCCAGGATGGCAAAGTGATTCGCTTTAATCTGCGTCAGGACGTCACCTTCTCCAACGGCGAGAAGTTTGATGCCAACGCGGTGGCTGATAACTTCCGTCAAACTCAGGTCGCGCAATATTGCGCCGGCACCAGTTTGTGCCTGATGGGTTCGCACATCGAGAAGATTGAAACGCCGGACGATCACACCGTGGTGATCACCCTGAAAGAGGTTTACTCACCGTTCCTGTCCTTCGCTGCGGGCTTGCAGATTCTGGCACCGGCCAGCTGGAAATCACCGCAGCTGAAATCGGGCGGCAAAGATCTGGCGGGCACCGGGCCGTTTATTCTCGAAAGCTATGAGAAAGGCCAGCAGGTGACCTACGTTAAAAACCCGAAATACAACTGGGCACCGGCAACCGCGAAGCATCAGGGACCGGCATATCTCGATCGCGTGACCTATCGCTTCCTGTCGGAATCTTCGGTGCGTACTGGCGCGCTGCTGTCTGGTCAGGTTGATGCCATTGAAGGCATATCCGGTAACGATGCCGGTGAATTCAAAGACAATCCCGACTTTACCTATCAGCATGCGCTGAATACCGGTACGCCATATTCGCTGTTCCTCAACGTGGAATATGGTCCGACGCAGGATGTAAAAGTGCGCCAGGCGTTACTGCAAGGTCTGGATATCGATCCGCTGCTGAAGTCGGTGTATCGCGGCGAGCGTACCCGCGCGTGGGGCATCACTTCGCCCATCGATCCGCTTTACAACAAAGAGCTGGAAGGCAAATACGGCAACAATCCGGCTGCGGCCAACAAGCTGCTGGATGAAGCGGGCTGGAAAACCCGCGATGGCGAAGGCTTCCGCACCAAAGAGGGTCAGCGTCTGCGCATTGAGCTGATTCAGGCACAGGCGACGGTGCGCGACCAGCGCGATGTGCTGCTGCAGGCGATTCAGGCGCAGGCGCGTCAGCGTCTTGGCGTGGATCTTAAACTGAACTATGTCGATTCCGGTACGTATGCCGATGTGCGTAAAAGCGGCAAGTTCGGCACCATCGCCAACTCCAACACGCCAACCGATGGCGTGGATATCGAAAACCACTATCGTCCGATCGCCCAGGGCGGCGCAATTAACTACAGCCGCGTCAACGATGAGAAGATCAATGGCTTGCTGGATAAAGCCGCCAGCACGCTGGATCTTAAGCAGCGCCGCGATTTCTACAGCCAACTGCAGCAAGTCGCGTTACCGCAGCTGGCATTGGCAGTGCCGCTCTACGAACCGGAAGATCAGTTAGCCACCGCCAGCTACGTGCATGGCTACGGTTTCCGCAGCTATAAGCAGATGCCAGAAAGCGTTTACGATGTGTGGGTGAGCAAGCACTAAAAAACCGCACATATCCGTAGCGGCGCGATTTATCGCGCTCAATTGATTTAAAAAGTCAAAACAGCGCAATTAATTGCGCCGCTACGATATGTGCATTAATTAAATACTTTCATCTCCCGCTAATTATTGCATTGCCATATTCAACAAATCGATTGCCGTTATTCTCGGTTTACTTTAATCCGCCGGATTTTAATACTTTCGGCAGGATTGAATAAGGAAACGGTCACCATGAGTCAGCTAATTGAAGTTGCCAAGCCCGACGATGCGGAAGAAATATTTGCGCTGTTGCAACGCGCCTATGCTGCGTTGGTGGCGCTGGATGTGCATTTCACCATTTCACAGGGCAACGTCGAGCAGGTGCGCCGCGTCATCGAGCAGGAAACCGTGCTGGTGCTGCGCAAATGGAAACGCGCGGTGGCGACCGTCACGGTGCGTTTTCCGTGGCAGCAGGATGAACACGCGCCTTCGTCGCTGCCGTTTATCCACTGGTTCGCCGTCGATCCTGATTACAAAGGGCAGGGCTACGGCCGCGACATCATTACCTACGCCGAAGAAACCCTGCTGAAAGAGACGCTGAAAGCGCCGGGCGTCTATCTCGCCACCGCCATCAAGCATCCGTGGCTGAGCGAGCTCTATCTGCGTCGTGGTTATCAACCGTTCCATCACCGCACCAATCCATTAGGCGAAGCGCTGGTGTTTCTGAAAAAGGAATTCAACCCGCCAGCCGATCAACCCATCGCCAAAATCGCCTGAACAACTAAAAAAGCACCTGCAACCACCAAGGATCTTATGAAAGCGAATTCAATCACTCTCGCGCTGGGTGTGACCTGCCTGCTGGGAAGCGCATCACTATTGGCCGCTGAGGAACCGCGCAGCGGCGGCAGCTTAACCTTCGGCGTCGAAACCGAACCCGTGCCGTTTAACCCGCAGCTGAATGGGCAATCCAAAGCGGAAGTGACGCTGCGCAACGTGTGGGAATCGCTGCTGGCGCGCCGTACCGACGGCAGCTTCGTGCCGTGGCTAGCGGAGAGCTATCAGGTCAGCCCGGACGGCAAAGCGTATCGCTTTAACCTGCGCCGCGATGTCACCTTCTCCAACGGCGAGAAGCTGGATGCCAACGCGGTGGCCGAGAATTTCCGCCATGTGCAGGATGCGAAGTATTGCGCTGGCAGCAGCATCTGCGCGTTGGGCGCGAGAATTGCCAGCGTGGCGACGCCGGACGATCACACCGTCACCATCACGCTGAAACAGGGCTATTCGCCGTTCCTGTCGTTCGCCGCAAAATTGCAGATTCTGGCACCAGCCAGCTGGAACTCACCGCAACTCAAAGCCGGTGGCAAAGAGATTGCGGGCACCGGGCCGTTTATTATCGAGAGCTACGAAAAAGGCCAGCAGGTGACATTGGTACGTAACCCGCACTACAACTGGGCGCCCGCCACCGCCAAGCATCAGGGTCCGGCGTATCTGGAACGCGTGACCTATCGCTTCCTGCCGGAATCCTCGGTGCGCACCGGCGCGCTGCTGTCCGGGCAGCTGGATGCGATTGAAGGGATTTCTGGCAATGACGCCGGTGAATTCAAAGACAATCCCGACTTCACTTATCAGCACGCGCTGAACACCGGCACGCCATATTCGCTGTTCCTTAATGTGGAATACGGCCCGACGCAGGATGTGAAAGTGCGTCAGGCGTTACTGCAAGGTCTGGACATCGATCCGCTGCTGAAATCAGTGTATCGCGGTGAACGCACCCGCGCGTGGGGCATTACCTCGCCGGTTGATCCGCTCTACAACAACGATCTCGAAGGCCAGTACGGTAACAATCCCGCTGCCGCCAACACGCTGCTGGATGAAGCGGGCTGGCAAACGCGCGACAGCGACGGTTTCCGCACTAAAGACGGTCAGCGTCTGAGCATTGAGGTGATTCAGGCGCAGGCAACGGTGCGCGATCAGCGCGATGTGCTGCTGCAAGCGGTTCAGGCGCAGGCGCGCCAGCGTCTTGGCGTGGACATCAAACTGCGCTACGTCGATTCTGGCACCTACACCGATGTGCGCAACACCGGCCACTTCGGCTCGATTGCCAACTCGAATACCGAAACCGACGGCATCGATATCGAAAACCACTATCGCCCGGTGAAAGCTGGCGGGCCGATTAACTACAGCCGCGTCAACAGCCCGCAAATCAACGGCTGGCTCGATCAGGCGGCAGCGACGCTGGATATCAATCAGCGCCGTAAATTCTACAGCCAGCTGCAGCAATACGCGCTGCCACAGCAGGCGCTGGCGATCCCGCTGTATGAACCAGAGGACCAGATCGCTACCGCCAGCTACGTGCACGGTGCCGGTTTCCGCAGTTTTAAACAGATGCCGGAGAACGCGTACGACATCTGGCTCAGCGACCACTAATCAGGAGGCGAAGATGAGTCTGGAAAGCATTGTCACCCGCACGCCACGCGCGCGTCGGCCATCGGTGTGGCGCAGCGACCTGACGCGCCGCATCGTCAGCCGCTTGCTGGGCGGCGTACTGGTGCTGTGGGCGGCGGTTTCGCTGGCCTTTCTTGGCGTGCATCTGGCGCCGGGCGATATCGTCAGCCTGCTGATCGGTGAGCAGCTGCGCACGCCAGCCATTGAGGCGGCGATCCGCGCCGAATGGGGCCTGAACGAACCGCTGTGGTGGCAATATCTGCACTATATGTGGCGCGTGCTGCACGGCGATTTTGGTCGTTCTTACATGCTTAACACCGAAGTCAGCCATCTGCTGGCCACGCAGCTGTGGCCAACCATCAAACTGACGCTGGCGGCGCTGCTGGTCAGCATTATTTTTGCGGTGGTGATTGCCGTCGGCACCGCGCATCGTCGCATTGGTCGCCGCGTGGCTAACGGCGTCGAGCTGCTGCTGGCCTCCACGCCCTCTTTCTGGATGGGCATCGTG
Organism: Pantoea sp. B9002; assembly: GCF_013385945.1. NCBI lineage: Bacteria > Pseudomonadati > Pseudomonadota > Gammaproteobacteria > Enterobacterales > Erwiniaceae > Pantoea > Pantoea sp. B9002. The sequence goes on along the minus strand of NZ_JACAPA010000051.1, from coordinate 34,183 downwards.
CTGCTGTTTATTTTCAGCTTCACGCTGCGTTGGTTCCCGGTGGCGGGCGATCGCTCGCTGTCGTCGCTGGTGCTACCGGCGCTGGCGCTCGGTCTGGCGCAGGGCGCGGTGATCGCTCAACTGCTGCGCCGCGAGCTGGAGCGCGCGCTGGATGCGCCATTCACCCTCACGCTGCGCGCGTGGGGCGTAGGGGAAACCACCATTCGTCTGCGCCACGCGCTGCGTCATGCGGCGCTGCCCGCCGTCACCTTAACCGGCTGGCTGGTGGGTGGATTGCTGAGCGGCGCGGTGATTACTGAACAGGTATTTGGTCGTCCCGGCCTTGGCAAACTCACCGTCGATGCGGTGCTGGCGCAGGATCTGCCGGTGGTGCTGGCGGTGGCGATTCTCTCGGCGCTGATCTACGTGGTGATGAGCACCTTAGTTGACATCCTGTCGCTGTGGATTGATCCGCGTCTGCGCGGGGAGAGCAAATCATGATTGCCGCACTGCAACGTCTTCCAGTTGCGCTGCCCGCCGCGGTGTGGGCAGCGATTCTGTTTCTCATTGTATTGGCTATCGCGGTGATCGCGCCGCAGTGGCTGGCGCACAGCGATCCGCTGCTGGCCGATCCGGTTAATGCGCAGCTGCCGCCGTCAGCGCAGCACTGGCTGGGCACCGATCAGCTGGGACGCGATCTGCTGACGCGCGTGATCTACGGCAGCCGCTATTCGCTGCTGATCAGCGTGGCGGCGATGGCGCTGGCGGTGGTGTTTGGCACTTTGCTGGGATTGGCGGCGGCGCTGGCACGTGGCGTGATGGATGAGCTGTTGAGCCGCGCGGTGGATGTGATCTCCGCCTTTCCCGATCTGCTGCTGGCGCTGATGCTGATCGCCTTTACCGGGCCCGGCACCAATAACCTGATTATCGCGCTCGGCGTCGCGTCGGTGCCGCGTTTTGCCCGCGTGGTGCGGGCACAAACCTACAGCGTGATGACCTCCGGCTACGTTGAGCAGGCGCGTACGTTTGGCCTGTCACGCTTTACGCTGATCACGCGCCACATTCTGCCGCACGCCATTGCGCAGGTGCCGGCGCTGGCCACGCTGGGGCTCGGCACCGCGATTATCGGCACCGCCGGATTGAGTTTCCTCGGCATGGGGCCGCAGCCGCCGACCGCCGAATGGGGCCTGATGCTGGCGGAAGGACGCAATTATCTGCGTAACGCGTGGTGGATCGCCGTGTGGCCGGGCGTGTTTATCACGCTGACGGTGATTGCGGTGAATACGCTGGGTCGTTACTGGCAGGCACGTTTTGAAGGACGATCCGCATGAGCCAGCCGTTTATTGATATCCAGAATCTCTCGATCCGTTTCGGGCCGCAGCAGGTGGTGAAAAACCTCAACCTGCAGGTCGCGGCCGGCGAATCGGTGGCGCTGGTCGGGGAATCCGGTTCCGGCAAAACCCTGACCGCGCGCAGCCTGCTTGGCCTGCTGCCGGAAGGCGCGGTGTTAACCGCCGACCGTTTCACCATCGATGGCCGCGATATGCGCCACGCCAGCCGCAGCGACTGGCGTGCGCTGCGCGGTCGCCGCATTGGCTATGTGTTGCAGGACGCGCTGGTGTCGCTTGATCCGCTGCGCCGCATTGGTCAGCAGCTGAGTGATGCCCTAAGCGCTGCCGGTCATCGCGGCAATTTGCAGGACAAAAGCCTCGCACTGCTGAAGGCGGCGGGCATTCACGATGCCGAAAGTCGCCTCGAACGCTATCCGCATCAACTTTCGGGCGGCCAGCGCCAGCGTGCGTTAATTGCTACCGCGCTGGCCGGTACGCCAACCTTATTGATCGCCGATGAACCGACCACCGCGCTGGATATGACGGTACAGCGCCAGATCCTGCAACTGCTGGCGCAGCGCCGCCGCGACGGCCACGGCCTGCTGCTGATCAGCCACGATTTGGCGGTGGTGGCGGAACTGGCGGATCGCGTGCTGGTGATGCGCGATGGCGAAGTGGTGGAGCAGGGCAACAGCGGCCCGCTGCTCAATCGTCCGCAGCACGCCTGGACGCAGCGCCTGCTGCGCGCGGTGCCAACGCCCGCCACGCGCGGTTTGCGCCTTAGCGCGGCTGAACCGACGCCGCTGCCGCCGCGCCCGACTCGCAGCAGCGCACCGCTGCTGGAAGGCATCGGCCTGCATAAAGCCTACGGCGATCGTCTGGTGCTCAACGACATCAACTTCACGCTGCACGCCGGGGAAACGCTTGGCGTGGTCGGCGAATCCGGCTCCGGCAAAACCTCGCTGGTGAAAGTAGTGATGGGCTTAACCGAACCGGACAGCGGCACGCTGCTGCTGGAAGGCGAGCGCTGGGATCGTCTGCCGGAGAAAGCGCGCCGCGCCCGGCGTGCGCGTTTGCAGCTGATCGCGCAGGATCCGTTCAGCTCATTCGATCCGCGCTACACGGTAGAGAAAATTATCGGCGAAAGCCTCGATAGCGCCGGAATTTACGGCGATGCGCGACGTCAGCGCGTGCGTCAACTGCTGGATGAAGTGCAGCTCGGCGACCGCTTCCTGCAGCGCTATCCGCAACAGCTGTCTGGCGGCCAGCGTCAACGCGTGGCGATTGCGCGCGCCTTTGCACCGAATCCGGCGCTGCTGGTGGCCGATGAACCGGTTAGCGCGCTCGATGTATCGGTGCAGGCGCAGGTGCTGGATCTGCTGGCCGATATGCAGGCCGAACACGGCACCGCGCTGCTGTTTATCTCTCACGATCTCGGCGTGATCCAGCATCTGGCGGATCGCGTGCTGGTGATGCAGAACGGGCAAGTGGTGGAGAGCGGGGCGCTGCAGCAGGTGTTCGCCGCGCCGCAGCATCCGTGGACGCAAAAACTGTTACAGGCGCTGCCGGTCATTCCCGACTGGCAGCCCGCGAACGCATACTAAGGAGAGCAGAATGAGTCAGACACAACGCCAGCTGCGGCTGGGCGCGATTATTCAGGGCGTATCCGGCAACATGTCGGCATGGCGTCATCCCGATGCGGTGGCGGATGCCAGCATCAACATCGATTACGTGCTGGATCTGGCGCGCAAAGCTGAGCAGGCGAAGATCGATTTCCTGTTTGTCGCCGATGGTTTGTACATCACGCCGCAGTCGATTCCGCACTTCCTCAACCGTTTTGAGCCAATTACCTTGCTGTCGGCGCTGTCGCTGGTGACCCAAAAAATCGGTCTGGTCGCCACGCTTTCAACCTCCTACAGCGAGCCGTTTACCGTGGCGCGCCAGTTCGCCAGCCTCGATCATCTGAGTGGCGGTCGCGTTGGCTGGAATGTGGTGACGTCGCCGCTGGAAGGTTCGGCGAAAAACTTCTCGCGCAGCAGCCATCCAGAGCACGACGAGCGTTACCGCGTTGCCAGCGAGTATTTGCAGGTGGTGAAAGGGCTGTGGGATTCGTGGGAAGGCGATGCCTTTGTGCGTGACAAACAGAGCGGAGAATTCTTCGCCGCCGACAAGCTGCATACGTTGAATCATAAAGGACACTACTTCTCGGTGCAGGGACCGCTCAACGTGGGCCGCTCGCCGCAGGGTCGTCCGATTGTGTTCCAGGCGGGCGCTTCGGAAGCGGGCAAAGCCTTCGCCGCTGAAGCCGCCGATGCCATTTATACACGCCAGGAAACGCTGGAGCAGGCGCGCGAGTTCCGTGAAGACGTGCGTCGCAGGCTGGTGGTACGCGGCCGCGATGCCGATGATATTCGTGTGTTCCAGGGCATCAGCGTGATTATCGGCGAAACGGAACAGGATGCTGAGCGCCGTTATCAGCAAACCGCCGAGCTGGTGACCATCGATAAAGCGCTGGAGTATCTTGGACGCTACTTCGAGCATCACGATTTCAGCCAGTACGCGCTGGATGAAGCTTTCCCGGACATTGGCGAGCTGGGCAGCAACAGCTTCCGCAGCACCACCGACAAGATCAAACAGAACGCGCGCGAACGTGGCTTAACGCTCCGCCAGGCGGCGCTGGAAGAAGCCACGCCGCGCCCGAGTTTCCTGGGTACGGCGGAGCAGGTTGCCGAAGGGCTGGCAAACTGGTTCCTGCAGGGCGCAACCGACGGTTTTATCGTGCGCGGCGGTACGCCAATGGCGTTTGATGATTTTGTGGTGCAGGTGATCCCGCTGTTACAGGCGCGGGGGATTTATCGCAAAGAGTATGAAGGCGAGACGCTGCGCGAGAATCTCGGGTTGGCCGAGCCGGAGAACCAGTTCGCGGCAGAGCGTAGTCGTCAGCAGGTGGCGTAAAGGTCAAAAGAGCGCGATGAATCGCGCCGCTACGGATAGATGCACATGTTCGTAGCGGCGCAATTTATTGCGCATGGTTGAATATCACAGGCTTGTCACGCCCAGCGCGGCGGCGCGGTCTTTCCACTCCCGCACTTCGTCATAAAACGCCCGATCGCTCACGCTGAATCCGCTAATCAAACTCTCCGCCAGCAGATCCCGATAACGCTTATCGCTGGTCAGTTCACTCAACGCACTGCGCAGTTTTTCAAGGGTTGATGCATCGGTTTTAGCCGACGTAATCAGCGGCAACGCGGCGCACAGCGGCGTTTCGCCGATGATCTCCAGCCCCGCCAGCTCCTGCGGGAAATTGCGGCGCAGCAGCGCCCAGGTGATGCAATCAATCGCCGCGATATCCGCATCGCCCGCACGCAATGCCGCCAGCGACTGACGATGGCTGCCGCTAAAAAGGGTTTCACTGAAGAATTTCCCGGCCTGCGCCAGCGGCGCAATCACGTAGCGCAGCGAGTTGAAGCCGGAGTGGGAATCGTTGCTGTTGCACACCGCGCGCCGTCCACGGAAATCGCTCAGCGTCAGGTTTTCATCTGCGCTGCGCGCTACCAGCCAGCTGCGATAACGCTGGCCGTCGCAGCCCTGGGCGCTGGAGTGAAAGGTGCCGACCAACTGCACATCGGGCAGCAGTTCCACCAGCGGATAACCGCAGGTTTGGCTCAGCAGCAGCTGGTCATCGCGCCAGTGCGGCAGTAAATCCTGCGGCCAGCTAACCTCAGCTTGCACGCCGCGTTGTTGCAACAGCGTCGTTAGCGCTAAGGTCAGGCCTAAAGTCGCCTGATGATTGATGTCGTACATCGGTAACGAAAGCGTGAGCATCCTGTGCATCCTTTTGCGTACCCGGATGGGCATTAACCTCGACCGATTTGCGCCAGAAGCGGGTTATCCACTCGCCATAACCGGCGACGCGAAAACCGTGGTTACGCTGATGATAACCATCGCGATACAGCAAATAGACTTTGCGTAATCCGTACCACGGCAAACTGGGCAGATCGTGATGTACAGAATGATAGTTGAGATTGAGGAACAGCAAGCGCCACGGCAAGGCGGCTTCGTTATTGACCGAGCGCGCCAGCGGTTCTTCTTCGGCGCGATGCTCGTAGAACGATCGTACTTTGGTCAGCATCAGCGCCGGATAACTCACCGTCAGCACGAACCACAGCGGCGAGAAGCCGTGCAGCGTCATCCAGTAAAACAGCCCGCTCAGTAAGGTCAGATGAATAATCCACATCGCCATCGCCGGTTTATCGCGCTGGATAAAGGCATGCACCAACGTTTTGAGAGTGGCGGCCATATCCAGCAGCGGGCCGATCAGCAAGCGGCCGGGAAAAGTGTTGCGCAGATGAATCACCTGCTGCTGCCAAGGTTTGAGTTGCGCCCAGCGCTCCGGCGAAAGGTAGTAGGTTTCCGGATCTTCATCGGGATCGGTCAGCGTGTGATTGCGATGATGCGCCAGATGCGAGTCGCGGTATAAGCCATACGGATACCACACCGCCAGCGGCAACGTGCCGAACAGCTGGTTGAGCCGGGGAAAACGCGTCGGGTGGCCGTGAATCAACTCATGCTGTAGCGACATATACCAGGTGGTAAACAGGATCAGCAGCAGCGTGCTCAGCGTTAATCCCAGCGTTTGCCAGAAGACAACGCTGGCGAACCAGCCGCCGTACACCGCTACCATCAATAGCCACGTCGGCAATTCGCTGCGCCACAGCCAGCTGCGCGCCAGTTGATGCACCACGTCACGCTGTTGCGCACTGAGATAGGCGGATGTCCCTTTACTCATGGTGAAGCCGAACCTGTAAACAGTGATTAGGCTCTTGACGATGATTGATCACCGTGATGAACACAAAGAATCTCTTTTTCTTACTTATGCAAAAAAGTTGATGAAGCGCGCGAAATCTATTGGCTATCAGTCACCTCGTCTGTGGCGTAACCTTGCTGCATTGAAAACGTTTGAGCCTGCGCGGCTCACGAGGAGAATTTCAGCATGAAAAATATCGGCTTCTTATCCTTTGGTCACTGGACCCCATCATCACAATCTGCCACCCGTTCGGCGCAGGATGTGCTGCTGCAATCGATTGATTTAGCGGTCGCCGCCGAAGAGTTGGGTGCCGATGGCGCCTACTTCCGCGTGCACCATTTTGCGCGTCAGTTGAGCTCGCCGTTCCCGCTGCTGGCGGCGGTTGGTGCGCGCACCAAAAAGATTGAAATTGGTACCGGCGTGATCGACATGCGTTACGAAAACCCGCTGTATATGGCGGAAGATGCCGGTGCGGCGGACCTGATTTCCAACGGTCGCCTGCAGCTCGGCCTGAGCCGTGGCTCGCCGGAGCAGGTTATCGAAGGCTATCGCTACTTTGGCTTTGACCCACAGAACGGTGAAAGCGATGCCGATATGGGCCGTCGCCATACCGAGGAACTGCTGGAAGTACTGCGCGGTGAAGGTTTTGCTAAACCGAATCCGCAGCCAATGTTCCCCAATCCACCGGGCTTGCTGCGTCTTGAGCCGTTCTCGGCCGGTTTGCGTGAGCGTATCTGGTGGGGATCGGGTTCCAACGCGACATCTATCTGGGCGGCGCAACAGGGCATGAACCTGCAAAGCTCAACTTTGAAAGATGATGAAACTGGCGAACCGTTCCACGTGCAGCAGGCGAAGCAGATTCGTGCTTATCGTCAGGCGTGGGAAGCGGCGGGACATCAGCGTACACCGCGTGTTTCGGTGAGCCGCAGCATCTTTGCGCTGACCAACGACACCGACCGCGCGTACTTTGGTCGCAGTGGGCAGGATCAGGATTCGGTGGGTTTCCTCGACGAGAAAACCCGCGCTATCTTTGGTCGCAGCTACGCCGCGGAGCCGGAGCAGTTGATCAAACAGCTGGCGCAGGATGAAGGGATTGCCGAAGCGGATACGCTGTTGCTGACCATCCCGAACCAGTTAGGCGTGGATTATTGTGCGCACGTGATTGAGAGCATTTTGACCCACGTTGCACCGGAGTTAGGTTGGCGCTGATGTAATAAATTGCGTCGCTACAACATGTGCACAATTCTGTAGCGGCGCGATTAATCGCGCAATAAATTGCGCCGCTACGAACACGGATTATTTATCCATCAAAAAGCTGTTTCCAGTGAATCTGTGACGCAATAATCATCATCCACCAGCGGCAAATAGCGCCATTTATCAAAGGCGGTACATGGATGCGAAATACCGCAGCCAACCCAATCGCCCACCTGCAGCGGCTCATCATCCGGCAATAACAAATAAGCATGCTGATCGTTCACATCACTGATACGCAAATGCGTCGCCTTGCGTGGCGCGCTGCCATCGGCGTTGCGGATCCACAGCGGATTCGGCAGATCCTGATCGAACGGCACATCGCGGCGGCCAAAATCTACAAACGCCAATCCCGGCTCCGGACGCGATAACACGCGGCCCCAAATCTCCAGCGCGGCAGCAAAATGATGCGTCGCGCCGGGCTGGGCAAAGGGCGCGATGCGCGCATAGAGTCCGCTGTCGTGCGCCATATAGGCCCCGGAACGGATCAGCGGCGTCATCGGCAGCGGCAGTTTCGCTGCGGTGAAGCATGCCGTCACCACATCAAACCAGGCACCGCCACCGGCGCTGAGGATGATGTGATCGCTGGCAAACAGCTGCTTTTCCGCCAGCAATTCAGCGGTAGCGATCATCATCTGGCAGTAATCCTTCACGCGCTGAATGCCGCTTTCATCGCGGCCTGCGCCGAGCGCACCTTCATAACCGGCCACGCCCACCAGCTTGAGCGCCGGGCAGGCGGCGATCGCTTCGGCAATCTCCAGCGCATCTTGCTGAGAACGACAGCCGGTGCGGCCGCCGCTCACTGACATCTCCAGCAGCACCGAAATCTGGCTGTCGCCGAGGTTCTGCGCCAGTAGCTTCACGCCCTGCAGCGAATCGACGTAACACAGGAAGCCGTGATCGGGATGCTGCTGCTGCCACTGCGCAATCCAGCGAATGCCAGCCGGATCGACCAACTCGTTGGCGAGAAACACATTGCGGATACCGAACTGACGCAGCGCGCGCACCTGCGCGGGCGTGGCGGCACCCAAACCCCACGCGCCGCCTTCGCTAATCGCGCGGCGCAGAATGGCGGGTGACATCGAGGTTTTCCCGTGCGCGGCCAGCATCACGCCGTTTTCGCGGCAGAAGTCCGCCAGCTGACGCAGGTTATTCTCCAGCGCCGACTGTTTCATGATCATCAGCGGCGAAAACACCTGATCGCTGCTCAGCACCGCCGTGCCGAGAGCCAGCGGCGACTCACCGGCACCGGCAACCGATTTAAAACGTGGCGCGGTTTGCTGCGCATCCAGTAATCCATCCGCCTGCAGCGGAAAGCGAATCGACATAGATCCTCCTGTTAGTGCTCAAGTACGCGTGATAAGAACTGCTGAGTGCGCGGGTTCTGTGGATTGACGAAAATCTGTTCGGGCGAACCTTGTTCGGCAATCACGCCCTGATCCATAAACACCACGCGGTCAGCGGTTTTACGCGCGAAGCCCATTTCGTGCGTCACCACCACCATCGTCATGCCTTCACGCGCCAGGCTACGCATCACTTCCATGACTTCGCCTACCAGTTCTGGATCCAGCGCCGAGGTGGCTTCATCGAAGAACATGATTTTCGGTTCCACCGCCAGCGCACGGGCAATCGCCACACGCTGCTGCTGACCACCGGAAAGCTGCGCCGGATAGTGATGCGCGCGCTCGGCAAGTCCGACGCGCGTCAGCGCCGCCATGCCGCGTTTATTGGCTTCGGCTTCCGACAGCTTTTGCGCTTTGATCAGCGCCAGCGTGACGTTGCCAAGCGCGGTTTTGTGCGGAAACAGGTTGAACTGCTGGAACACCATGCCAACGTGACCGCAAATTTCACTGGCGCGCTTGCGTTGGTGCAGCGGTACGTCGTTGACCCACACTTCACCGCCGTCGGCCACTTCCAGCCCGCTCATGATGCGCAGCACGGTACTTTTGCCAGAGCCGGAGGCGCCAATCAGCACCAGCACTTCGCCAGGTGAAACATCCAGGCTGATCTCTTTCAGCACCTGGGTTGCGCCAAACGATTTGGTTATCCGGCTTAAGGTAATGGCGGATTTGCTCATGAGATTTGGCTCCTGGTTTGATGATGTTGAACCCAACGGGAAAGCGGGAAGCAGACGGCGAAGTAGAGCAGAGCGACCAAACCGTAAACCACCACCGGTTGACCGATGCGATCGACGATCGCCTGGCCCTGATGCATCAATTCAGACATGCCGATCATGCTGACGATCGAGGTGTCTTTGATCAGGGAAAGATACTGGCCCGCCAGCGGCGGCAGCACGATGCCGCGCGTTTGCGGCAGGATCACGCTCATAAAGGTCTGACGCTTCGACAGGCCTAAAATCCATGACACTTCCCACTGGCCTTTCGGCACCGCTTCGATGCCGGCGCGGAACACTTCGGCGATATACGCGCCCTGATAGATGCTCAGGCCAAGAATACCGGCGGCAAACAGGTTGATGTCATAGCCGAAATAGGCGACGCCGAAGTAGATGAACATCAGCGTGATCAGCACCGGCGTGCCGCGAAACAGTTCGGTGTAGATCACCGCAATCTGCTTCAGGACCGGCAAACGGCTGGTGCGCAACACCGCCGCCAGCAAGCCCAGCAGCGTGCTGCCAATGATCGCGGCCACTGATAGCAACAGCGTGATACCGAGCCCTTTCAGCAGAATCGGTAACGAACTGATGATTAACTCGTTCATAGCGCGTTCTCCCGTTTCACTGGATTAGTCAGCCATTTTCTTGCCCACCACCAGGCGGACTTTTTTACCGGGGTCACCAGCGGCGGGTGGAACATGCGCCGTCCTGCAATCGTACCCAGCCAGGAGAACAGGTTGCTCAGCACCAGATAGACCAGGGCGACTACGCTAAATGTCTGGATATACAGCAGCGTGCGCGCGTTAATCACCGTGGCGGTGCCGGTCAGTTCGGGCAGCGCAATCGCTGACAGCAAAGAGGTGCCAAGCAGCAGCTGAATCAGGTTGTTGATAATGGCGGGCCACACCGCGCGCGCCGCCTGCGGCAGCACTACGGTGAGAAACACCTGACGGCGTGGAATGCCCAGCACCCACGCGGCTTCAAGCTGGCCTTTCGCTACCGATTGAATCCCCGCGCGGAAGGTTTCGGACAAATAGGCACCGACGTTAATCCCCAGCGCCAGTACGCCAGCGGTAAAGGCGCTCATGGTGATGCCGAGCGACGGCAGACCAAAGAAGATGATGAAGATCTGCAGCAGCACCGGCGTGTTGCGGATGAACTCAACGTAGCAGTGACTGATCCAGCGCAGCGGGGCCAGCGGCGACGCTTTCGCCAGCGCCGAGAGCAAACCGAGCGCCACCGCCAGCGCAAACGCCAGCAATGTCACCTGCAAGGTGAGCCACGCGGCGGCAAGAAAAGTGTCGGCGTAGCGCCACAGGGTTAGCCATTGATAACTCATGGTTCTGCTCCTTCGGGCGGCGCAGCAGCAGCTGCCGCGCCGCGTGGGGATCAATATTGCGGATTCAGCGGGTAACGCGGTTTATTGCCGAACCATTTCTGATACAGCTGGGCGTTTTCGCCGGAGGCGTTAATTTCAAACAGGAATTCGTTGAGGTAGTTGGTCCAGACCTGATCGCCCTGTTTCACGCCGAAGGCGTTGTATTCCAGCGGCACCAGTGCTTCGTTGGTCACGGTCAATGTCGGGTCGAGCTTGGCTTGATAGGCGAGGAAGTTGTTATCCTCGATCATCGCATCAGCCTGGCCCTGTTTCACCGCGAGGATGGCTGCCTGCGATGAGTCGTACTCCTGAATCTTCACGTCAATGCCCAGGTTGCGCACTTCGTCACCGTTGGTCGAGCCTTTCACCGTGGCGATGGTTTTGCCGCCCATATCGTGTGCGGACTGGATGCCGCTGTTCTTGCGCACCAGCATCGCTTCACTCGCCACCACATACGGGTTGGTGAAGCCGATCTCTTTGGCGCGTTCCAGATTGCGGGTGAAGTTGCAGAACACCACATCCACTTTATTGGTTTGCAGGTTAGGGATGCGGTTGGCGCTGGTGGTGTTGACCATTTCCAGCTTCACGCCCATCTCTTTGGCCAGCGCTTTGGCAAGATCAACATCGTAACCGTCCGGGTTGCCGTCTTTATCGTAAAAACCGAACGGGGCGAAACTCAGGCAGTCACCGACGCGCAGCGTGCCGCGTTGCAACACGGTTTGCAGCGCTGACTGCGGCGCAGCGCCCGCTTCTTTTTTCTCTTCGGTTGGCGTACAGCCCGCCAGCGTCAGTAATACCAGCGCGCCGGCTAGCGCGTTGAGGCTCACTTTTAGCGATGTTGTCTTCATTGTTATGCTCTCTTTAGAAATTTTGACGAGACGGTGTAATACCGTTATTTCACAGCAAAATAGAAAGGCATCAATTAATAACAGGCTGTCCTGGTGTGGGCGGAGAAAGTAAACATTCGCCAGCCTGTTTTAACCGTAATATTTATTTACGATCGGCGCGGAAGCATTTCATATCGACTTCGACTTTGCAGTCGACGACTAAATCCTGCACGCTACAAATACGCGCCGGTGGATTTCCGCTGAATATCTCACTGAATACTTTATTAAATGAACTGAAATATCGTGCGTCGGTTAATACCGCCGTGACATGCACCACATCCTCCACGCGATAACCGGCTTCGCGCATGATGGTGAGACAGTTTTCGAACGCCAACTGCGTCTGTTCGATGATGCCGCCTTCTACCACTTCGCCGTCGCGCATCGGCGTTTGGCCGGAGATGTAGAGCCAGCCATCGGCTTCAACCGCGCGGGCAAACGGCAGTTTCTGCCCGCCGGTACCGGTTCCGCCTTCTACGCCATAACGTTTAATCGTCATCCCTTTCTGCTCCTGTTGCAGCGAAAATCTGCTTACTGTGTTGTCTGATATACCAGACTGCTATCTGCAATACTGGATAGGGCAAGATTTGCACAGGAATTTTTCTTTTGCAATATGTGCACAGCTATTTAATTTTTTGTGATGTCGTCGGGATCGCAAAATAAAATTAACTTGAGCGTGAGTTTATATTGGAGTGTGATCGCTATCGTAGTTTTATAAAAGTTGAGTGAGCGTCATGCGCCATAATGAGGCGCCAAAATTGATCGTGCTAATAAAAGGCAGGTGATTAATATTTATTTAATCCGGGATGGGTAAAAGCCAATGCGCGGTGTATCATGCCCTTCTTTCATTGCCTTTACCTTTTGTACCCATGCCACCAAGGAGTGAGTTTATGCCGGATGAAAAACCCTCGCGGGCGCGCGGCGTTGACCGGGTTATAGATATCTTTCGGCAGTTGCACAGCGCACGTCAGCCGATGTCGATGCGCGCGTTAATCGACGCCACCGGCGCACCCCGTTCCAGCATTTATGAATTAGTCAGCCTGTTGAGTGAAGCCGGTTTGGTGGAGCTGGATGCCGAAGGTGCGGTGTTCTTTGGCCGTGAAATGCACTATTACGGTGCGGATTATATGGCGCATAACGATCTGATCCGGCGGGCACATCAGCTGATGGTGGAGATTGTGGCGCGCCACGGCGAAACCGTGCAGCTTTGCATGCTGGAAGGCAATAAATACACCGTGGTGCTCTCTGAGAGTAATGCGCATCCGTTTAAAATCACTTCGGATATCGGCGTGCGTGTGCCGATTACCTGGACCGCAACCGGCCGCTTGCTGCTGAGTAACTGGTCGGACAGCGCGATTCTGGACTTGATCCCGGAGGAGGATTATCGCCTCGCCAGCGGCCAAATCCTCGATAAGCAGGCGTTTCTTGATGAAATTCATCATGCCGGAAAACTCGGTTACTGCATGACGGAAGGATTATCGGAAAGCTTCACCTGCTGCATGGCGGCGCCGATCCGTTCGCGCAGTGGTCAGGCCGTGGCGGCGATCTGCTTTATGGTCAGCCGCGATACGCCGCAGGAGCGTCGCCAGATGCTGCTGCAGGAACTGATCACCTCCGGACAAAAACTCTCTGATTTCACCTAATCGCGCCCGCATAAAACTCTGTTACAACTGATTGAAGTGGCGTTTATTTTCGCCACTTAAGGTTGTGTTAAGGTAATTGATAATAATAACTATTCTTTTTACCACGGAGTTTTGGCATGAAAACGCGCCTGCTTTTGGCATTGGGATTACTGGCTTCAACGGCGGCTGCCGCCTCCACGTATCCGCTGACCGTCACTGATATGGACGGCAACACGCAAACCATCAACAAAGAACCCCAACACATCATTTTGCAGGATGGCCGCGACATTTTGACGCTAGCGCTGCTGGATCGCGACGATCCGTTTAAGCGCGTAGTGGCGTGGAATAATCTGCCGAAAAAACAGGACACGCAAACCTGGGATGTGCTGAAAGGGCGCTGGCCGGAAGCGACGAAAATCGTCGATATGGGCTTTAACGATCAGGGCCAGGTCAATCTCGAAAGCGTGCTGGCACAGAAACCCGATTTGATGATTGCGCAGCTGCGCGCCAAACCGGCGTTACAGCAATCGGGCGTGCTTGGCACCTTACAGAATCTGCATATCCCGGTGGTGTTCGTGGATTATGAACTGCATCCGGCGCAGAACACCGCGCCGAGCGTGACGCTGCTCGGCAAAGTGCTGAACCGCGAAAGCCAGGCCAAGGCTTATACCGATTTTTATCAGCAAAAATTCGCGCGCATCACCCAAGGCGTGGCGCAAGTAAAAGACAAACCAACGGTGTTTATCGAGCCGATCGCCGGCAATAGCGACAACTGCTGCTTCACGCACAGCCACAATGGCTGGGGCGGATTGGTGGAAGCGGTGGGCGGCAAAAATATTGGTTCTGAACTGCTGCCGGGCAACGCCGGATTTGTCGCGCTGGAAAAAATCATCGCCATGAAACCGGATGTCTACATCATGACCGGATCGAAGCGTCCAAACGCCAATGTGTTGCCGTTTGGTTATGGCGTGCAACCGCAGGAAGTGAAAGCCACCTTCCAGACGCTGCTGAAGCGCACCGGCCTGGCGCAGATCGAGCCGGTGAAACAGGGCCGCGTGTACGGCGTGTATCACCACTTCTATAACCATCCGTACAACATTATCGGCATGGAAATTCTGGCTAAAGATCTTTATCCGCAACAGTTTGCCGATCTGAAGCCGAACGCGGATTTCCGCACCATCGTTAAAAACTTCACCACATTGCCGGATAACGCGATCGATTTGAGTTACCCGAACAATCAGTAATCGCGGGTTTTCCCACTTCGCCATATTGATCGCCGTTTATGGCGTAATGTCGCTCTATGTATGCAGGTGCGCATGAATGCGCACCCTACGAAACCCTTGCCAAACCAATCGATCAACATTCCTCAATGACAAGGTTAATTGTTATGTTATAACATAACTAAAAACAACGTTGCGCGTATGCCTATACGCCTTGTGAACCTTGTCATTCAGAGGAGTTGCTATGTCAGCATTAATCCAAAACCATGATGGTTTTAAAAAACTGCCCGTCACCGTGCTTTCCGGCTTTCTCGGCGCCGGCAAAACTACGCTGCTCAATCATATTCTCAACAACCGCGAAGGCCGTCGTGTGGCGGTGATCGTCAATGATATGTCGGAAGTGAATATTGATGCCGCGCTGGTGCGCGAGGGCGGGGCAGAGCTGTCGCGCACCGACGAAAAGCTGGTGGAAATGAGTAATGGCTGCATCTGCTGCACATTGCGTGAAGATTTGCTGCTGGAGGTGAATCGTCTGGCGAAAGATGGCCGCTTCGATAATCTCGTGATCGAATCGACCGGCATTTCTGAACCGCTGCCGGTAGCGGAGACCTTCACCTTTGCCGATGAAGAGGGGCAAAGTCTGTCTGCAGTCGCCTCGCTCGACACCATGGTGACGGTGGTCGATGGCTTTAACTTCCTGCGTGACTATGAATCGAATGAGAGCATTCAGTCGCGCGGAGAATCGTTGGGCGCTGAGGATGAGCGCACGGTGGTGGATTTGCTGGTCGACCAAATTGAGTTCTGCGATGTGCTGATCCTCAACAAAACCGATCTGATCAATGAGACGGAAAAAGCGCGGCTGATGGCCATCCTGACGTCGCTCAATCCGCGCGCCAACATCATCACCTCTGAATTCGGCAAAGTGGGATTGGATCAGGTGCTCAATACCGGTTTGTTTGATTTTGATGCCGCCGCACAAGCGCCGGGCTGGCTGCAAGAGTTGCGTGGCGAACACACGCCCGAGACCGAAGAGTATGGTATTCGCAACTTCGTATTCCGCGCGCGTCGCCCGTTCCATCCAATGCGTTTTTCTGACGTTATTGAAAACGAGATGCACGGCGTGGTGCGTTCCAAAGGCTACTTCTGGCTCGCCAGCCGTCCGCGTCATGCCGGTTCCTGGTCGCAGGCGGGCGGCGTATCGCGTCAGGGTTTAGCCGGCATGTGGTGGGCCAGCGTGCCAAAAGATCGCTGGCCAGAAGATGCGGAAAACCTTGGCTACATCTTAGAGAATTGGGTTGACGGTAGCGGCGATGCGCGACAGGAACTGGTGTTTATCGGCATCGAAATGGATGAAACCGCGCTGCGTAGCAAACTGGAAGAGGCGCTGTTAACCGATGAGGAAATGGCGCTCGGGCCCGATAACTGGGTGGAATTCCCCGACCCGTTCCAGCCATGGTTTAACTGATTGTAGGGTCGCCATTCATGGCGACCTTCTTAATTACGCCTTCCCCAGCCACATCGACACCTCAACCCCATCATTAAACGGCAGCGACATAAAACCACGATTACTGTGCACCAGCTCCAGATATTCCGGGCTGAAGTCGGCATCGTCGGCAACAATCAGCGCGCCGGGACGCAAAAACGGCTGCACCAACGTCACAATCTCCGGGTAAATCGCTTTTGCGCCGTCCAGCACCAGCATGTCGATGGAGGCGGGAAGATCGCGACTCAGTGTTTGTAACGCATCGCCCACGCGCACCTCGATCAAATCGCTTACGCCCGCATCGGCGAAATGGTTACGGGCTAACGCCACTTTCCCCGGTTCAAACTCGCAGGTGATGATATTACCGCCGCCATTATCGCGTACCGCCGCCGCCAGATGCAGCGTGGAAATGCCGAACGAGGTGCCAAACTCAACGATGGTTTTGGCATTGCTGCTGCGCGCCAGCATATACAGCAGCTTGCCGGTTTCACGCGATACCGCCAACGGAACCTCTTTTAGATGTCCATAAAGTTCCAGGTAATCGGTTTTGCTGTGCAGCAGGCGATGTTGTTCGGCGTCAGACATTGTTCTGAAGGCGTCATTGGTTGGATGCGCCATATTATCGGCCAGCTCAAACAGGTAATTCAGCAGCGGCGCCAGTGGCGCAGAAGTTAAGGTATTCATGTTGTTCTCCGTGCAGACAAATTGGATTTTGCCGTGCCAACAGAATACGATGAATCATTCGCATTTCACTATTCGTGTTCAGGAGATGATAGTGACTGAACCACGTAACACTAAGATTTCAGAGAGAAAAAGACCCAAGCAGGCGCGCTCCAGCGAGCTGGTGTCCGCCATTTTGCAGGCGGCTACTCAGGTTTTAGAGCTGGAAGGTGCCGCGCGTTTCACCACGGCGCGAGTGGCGGAACGCGCGGGCGTCAGTATTGGATCGCTGTATCAATATTTTCCCAATAAGGCGGCTATTCTTTTCCGGTTACAAAGCGAAGAGTGGCAGCGTACCGGCGATTTGTTAGGCGCGATTCTGCGCAATACCGCCAACACGCCGCGTCAGCGGTTGCACGATCTCACGCTGGCGTTTTTGCACTCGGAATGTGAAGAGGCGGCAATGCGCACCGCGCTGAATGACGCCGCGCCTCTGTATCGTGATGCGCCGGAGGTGCAGGAAGCGCGCGCGGCGGGAGAAAACGTCATCAGTGATTTTCTGCGGGAAGTGTTACCGCAGTCAGAGGATGACGAACGGGCGCGCGCCACAGATTTATTGAATAGTACGCTGGGCAATGTTGGGAAACATTTTTCCGAATCGCCGCGTACGCCAGCAGAGATTCAGGCTTACGCGCAAGAGATGGCGGCGATGTTTTGTGCCTGGATCAGGGAAAAAGGCGCTGATTTACAGTAAAAGATGGACTGGAAATCTCTGAAAGCGGTTAACAAACTCATTATTCACATTCTCAATAATCCACACCGCGAGTAAGCTTAACAAAACCTTTATTGAGCCGAATGAGCAAACGGGAGAGCAAAATGGCAGTGAAGATGATTGCGGTGGATATGGATGGCACTTTTCTCGATGACAACAAACAGTACAACGCGCAGCGCTTTGCGCGTCAGTATGCGTTGCTGAAAGAGAAGGGCATTCGTTTCGTGGTCGCCAGCGGCAATCAGTATTATCAGTTGCTGCGCTACTTTCCTGACATCAAAGATGAGATAGCTTTTGTCGCGGAAAACGGCGCCTGGGTTTCTGACAGTAATGAAGAGATCTTCTGCGGCGAACTGGCGCAGGAACGCGTGCATCAAATCCTCGATATTCTCGCCAAAGAGCCGGACATCAGCACTGTGGTTTGTGGCCGTAACGGCGCGTACGTGCATACCTCAATGTCCGACGAAGTGATTGCTATGCTGGCAAATCACTATCATCGTCTGGAAAAGCGCGACAATCTCTATGATATCGACGACACCATCTTTAAGTTCTCGCTGAATCTGGCGCACGAAGGCGTTGATGCCTTGATGGAACGTCTGCACGCTGAGTTGGGTGCGATTGAAAACATCATGCATCCGGTTTCCAGCGGGTTTGGTTTTGTTGATTTGATCATTCCCGGCTGCCACAAAGCGCATGGCATCGCGTTGCTGCAGGAAAAATGGGGCATCGATGATTGTGAAGTGGTGGCGGTTGGCGACAGCGCCAACGACATCGAAATGCTGCGTCAGGCGTGCTACAGCTTCTCGATGGCGAACGCCGCCGCGCCGGTCAGCGCTGTGTCGCGTTACAGAACCGAAAGCAACAATGACGAAGGCGCACTTAACGTGATCGCCCGCATTCTGGCGCGCGAAGTGCCGTTTGGTTGATGTTTTTAGGTGCCGACAACGTTCAAAGTTGTGATTGTAAAAGGCCATCGCGAGAACTAAAATAGGTATTAATCGGTACGATTTGACCAAAATAGGTGGAGTTATGCATAGCTTTACAGCCAGCGAAGCCAAAATCCAGTTTGGCGAAGTTCTCAGCAAAGCGACACGCGAGCCTGTCGGTATTACCAAAAATGGCAATCCAAAATTTGTCATTATGTCAGTGGACGATTACAACGCGCTGGAAGCACACAAGCTGGCGAATCTCCGCAATATGCTAACGGAGTCCATTGCTGCTTCCGAGCGAGGCGATGTTTACTCTATGGAAGATGTTTTTAGCCCACTGACTGCTGAAGAAATCAAATCTGCCGGGGAGTAAATCCAGGGATGACCGTCATTTTTACCGGACCAGCTAGAAAGCAGGTCCGAGACATCAGTGCACATTCGCATAAAACGTATGGGCCAATGACAGCGCAAATCTATGTTCAGGGCATGCAGAACACCTTGAGTCATTTGGATAAAAATCCGGGCACAGGCCGTAAACGTGACGAACTTGGCCCGAATATTGTGAGTTTCCCTAGCGGCTCCCACATGATTTTCTATCGTGTGGTGCCCGGTGGAATTGAAGTGCTCGCTGTTATTCATCAGCGTGACGATGTGGGTAAGTATTTCTCTTAGCGTTTTAAGTTAATGATCTTGAGAACTCATCACGGGTTCATTAATCAAAATATCCCGCCTCTCGCATATCCTGCAATAACCCCGGCCCGCTCGGCTGCCAGTTAAACGTCTGACGCGTCCACGCGCTGGAGGAGGGATTATCGGTAGATGCGAAAAATGCCATCCAGCCTAACCACGCTTTAGCTTCTTCCAGCGTCAGGCTTTTCACCGGCAGTGATAATCCGGCGCCGATGGTTTCGGCAATCTGCCGGAACGGCACGCCTTCTTCCTGCACCGCATGCAGAATCGCGCCTGGCTCAGCTTTTTCAGCCGCGAGGCAAAACAGTTCAGCGGCATCATCGCGATGTACCGCAGGCCAGCGATTATCGCCCTCGCCGACATACACCGCCGCGCCTTTCTCCTTCGCCATATTGATGATCATCGGAATAAATCCGTGATCGCCTGCGCCATGTACGGTTGGCGGTAAGCGCACTAGCGCCACGCGCACGCCGCTTTCGGCCAGTGCCAGCGCGGCGACGTTGGAGTTGGAACGGGGATGCGCGCCCGCTGCCGGTCGAATCTGTTCGGTGGCGA
The DNA here is from genome assembly GCF_013385945.1 of Pantoea sp. B9002. NCBI lineage: Bacteria > Pseudomonadati > Pseudomonadota > Gammaproteobacteria > Enterobacterales > Erwiniaceae > Pantoea > Pantoea sp. B9002. The sequence continues at coordinate 14,509 of NZ_JACAPA010000051.1, read as the reverse complement.
GACGTCCCGGCGACACTAGCGCGGTGCCAGTGGTGACAATCAGTGGACGATCTGAACCTGCCAATACGTCACCCATCGCCAGAATCGCACGCTGATCGACCTCGGCGGCATGATCCATGCGGCTGAAATCGTGGATATACCCGGCGTGGATAACGCCATCGCTCTGTTCTACCGCCTTGCGCAGGCCGTCGAGATCTTGCAGATCGCCGCGAATCACCTGCACACCTTGCTGCTGTAGTTTTTCTGCGGAAGCCTCGCTGCGCGCCAAACCTTGCACCTGATAACCGCGTGCCTGCAGTTTTTTCACAATGGCGGAACCGATAAAGCCGCTCGCCCCGGTCACAAAAATTCGCATATTGGTACTCCACTTTTTCAAAGTTGAAGCACTATCATAAAAGTCTGCGACGCGACGAAAAGTCGTGAGCTTATACAGGTATACGCACTAACAGGATAAAGGCATGACTCAGCAAGATGACAACCTGCTCGGAAACTATCTGCGTGAACGTCGCCAGCGGTTGGATGCGGCGAAACTCGGCTACACCTTATTGCGTCGCCGCACGCCGGGCCTGCGTCGGGAGGAAGTGGCGGTGCGCGCGTGTGTCAGCACCACATGGTATACGTGGCTGGAGCAGGGCAGAGGCGGCGCGCCATCGGAAGAAGTGCTGGAACGCTTAGCTCGCGCGTTGGAACTGAGCGCCGCCGAGCGCGATCACCTGTTTTTGCTGGCACAAAATCGTCTGCCGGGCGTGACATGGCAAGCGGGCGTGGATGTTTCGCCATCGCTGCAGCGCGTGCTCGACAGCATGGAGAACACGCCTGCGCTGGTCAAAACCGCAGAGTGGCAAGTGGTGGCGTGGAACCGTGCGGCGACCAAAGTGTTTGTCGATTACGCCGAGCTGCCGCCGGCCCAGCGCAATATCCTGCTGATGATGTTCCGTAATGAAGAGATGAAAAAGCGTCTGCCGGACTGGCACAAAGTGACGCGCGGCATGGTGGCGAATTTCCGTGCGGATGTGGCGCGCACTGGCGCCAGCGAGCATGTGCGTGCGCTGGTGGATGAGTTGTGCGAGATGAGCGACACCTTCCGCCAGCTGTGGCAATCGCAGGAAGTTAGCCAGCATGGCGAAGGCATCAAACAGCTGTGGCTGCCGGACGAAGGCGTGCTGGAGCTGGAATACAGCACCTTCGCGGTTGAAGGCAAACCGGGTTTAAGTCTGGTGGTATTTAATCCGCGTCAGCAGCACGATCGGGATTGTGTGGCGCGGCTGATGGCGCGTCCGTAGCGGCGCGATAGTGGGCTTCCATCTCATCCAGCGCCGCCTGATTCTCCAGCCCCCATTGATACATCTGCTCAATCGGTGCCGCGAACGTCATGCCGAGCGGGGTTAAACGGTAATCGACTTTCGGCGGCACCACATCATAAACGTGACGCGCAATCAGCCCGCGCTGCTCCAGCTCTTTTAACGTCTGAAATAGCATCTTCTTCGAAATTCCCTGCAGGCTGCGCTGCAACTCGCCGGTGCGCGCGCGATGGTTCGGCCAGTGGTAAAGCGCATGCAGAACCATGCTGCTCCATTTGACCGAGAACAGATCCATCAGCCGTCGCGGCGGCGAATCCGCATAAAAAAACAGTTTACCGTCAACAATCGCGGGCATAATTCGCGCCTCCATTATGGTTACCAAAAGGTAACTACTATCAATTTTGCACCATGTTCACTATAGTCTGCCGCCTTCAGCTAGCCAAAGCCAGTTCATTTCGGAGGCACTTTGAAAATCAATGCATTAGTCGCACACGACGCGGCAAAACCGCTCTCTTCCAGCCAGATTGCGCTACGTCCGCTGCAGCAGCAGGATGTCAAAATTGAAATTCTGTACTGCGGCGTGTGCCATTCAGACTTGCACATGGCACGTAACGAGTGGGCGGTCAGCCGCTATCCGCTGGTGCCGGGACATGAAATCGTCGGACGCGTAGTAGAAACCGGCGCGGACGTTACGAATTTCAAAGCCGGCGATATGGTTGGCGTCGGCGTAATGGTCGATTCCTGCCGCGAATGCCATTTCTGCCAGCAGAAAGAAGAGCAGTATTGTGAATCCGGCTTTGTTGCGACCTACAACGGCATCGACAAATACACCGGCGACAGCACGTGGGGCGGCTATGCGCAGAATGTGGTGGTCGATCAGCACTTTGTGGTGTCCGTACCGCAAACCTTGCCGTTAGCGGGCGTTGCGCCGTTGCTGTGTGCGGGCGTCACCGTGTGGTCGCCGCTACGGCACTTTAACGTGCAAGCGGGAGATAAAGTTGGCGTGGTCGGTTTGGGCGGTTTAGGTCACATGGCGGTAAAACTGGCGAGCGCGATGGGCGCGGAAGTCACGCTGTTTACCACTTCACCGGCCAAAGGCGAAGATGCGCTGCGCTTGGGTGCGACGCGCGTGGTGGTTTCACGTGACGCCGGGCAGATGGCCGCCGCGCAAACTTCACTGGATTTCATCGTAGACTGCGTTTCAGCACCGCACGATCTCGATCCTTACCTTGCCACGCTGAAAACCAACGGTCGCTTAGTGCTGGTTGGTATTCCTGAGCAGCCGCACCAGTCTCCAAATGTCACGCCGATGGTAAATCGTCGTTTGAGCATTAGTGGCTCATCAATTGGCAGCATTCAGGAAACTCAGGAGATGCTGGATTTCTGCGGCAAGCACAATATCACTGCCGATATTGAACTGATTGCCGGTCAAGAGATCGAAACGGCGTTCGCCCGGATGTTGAAGGGTGATGTGAAGTATCGTTTCGTTATCGATATGCAAGCGACCCGCTGGTAAAGCGTTTCTGCCCGCACGTTGTTGCGGGCGATTTCATGCTGAAATCGCCTGGGTAAACAAATTCATGATATTGATATAATTGATTTTATCCCTTAGCCCGCTGTACCCGCTCGCCAGAGAAAAATAGCGCATATAGTTACAACATACTTTTACATTTTTACATAACAACACTCGGGTTCAACTCTCTTGCAGCCTGCTGGTCGAACAGCAAAAATTGAGATTTTTATGCCCGACTGAGGCAATCCATCCATTCACAATTCGCCGCATCAATCCTTTCCGCTTAAATGGAAGTGTCACTTCCGCAAAACCCATGGCTTTCGTCTATCTTATTGAAATTAAGTATTTATTTTTGTGGCATGTAAATTGCTACGTTTGGGTTTAACTTTTTAAATCGATATCAAACCAATGAAAAAAATCATCACCTTCGGCACCTTCGATGTGTTCCATGTGGGGCACTTACATATCTTAAAGCGAGCAAAAAAGCTGGGTGACTGGTTAGCTGTCGGGGTTTCTTCTGACGCCTTAAACTTCCATAAAAAAGGGCGCAACCCGGTTTACGATGAAAGTGACAGAATGTCGATTATCGCGGGCATCAAATATGTCGATGAAGTGTTTCTGGAAGAATCGCTGGAATTGAAGGCTGACTATATTAAAAAATATAATGCCGATACGCTGGTAATGGGCGATGACTGGAAAGGGAAGTTTGATAAGTTTTCTTCACTGGCTGAAGTCATTTACCTTGAGCGCACGCCCACCATCTCGACCACATCTTTAATAGAAATAATTAAGAAACGTTAATACCCTCAGCCCGCGTTCAAGGCTGAGGGCAGTTTTGCGGCTACTTTATCGCATCAACGATAACCTGCGCGGCACGCTTACCGGCTTTGCCGTCATTAAATGCATCGCAATACTCGGTTTTGATGTGCTGCATCATCTCCGCTTGTTCACTCCATGGATAATCATCAGACAAATAATTTCTGATATCGACCATATCCCGTGCAACCGGTAAAAACTTGCGGACCTGCTGTTCTGGACTTTCATGCGTGCTGAATGAGTTATTATCTTTCAGCAGATTTTCCATGCCGTCCCAATCCAGCAAGATGATTTTTTTATCGGCGTTGATAGCATCAAAAATAAAGCCGCTGTTGTCGCTAATAGCATAATCCGCCTGTTTCAGCAGCGTAAACGTGGACGTCTCAGGCTGGACGATTTTTTTCAGGAAGCGTTTTGCCGTTTTAAGAGCTTGTCGCTCGCTCTTTTTATACAGCGTTCCATGATGAAGCTTAGCAATAACATTAAACTCATTGCTAAGCCGACTCAGTTTCTCTGCCCAGTGAATGATTGAGCTCAACTCGCCAAAGGTTGGCGCATAGAGCAGAGTCGGTTTTGTCGGCGATAACTTTAAGTAATCGGGGCAATCCAGCATGTATGCGTTGTTATGCCAGTCATCAAAACGCGGGTTACCCACCACCTTCGTGCGGTCGGCCAGATTCAGCGATTTTTCCGTGTAGTGGCTGTAGCATAAAATGTGTTGATACTTATTATTCCATTCAGCATGGTTCCACTCGTTTTTAGCCAGACCATAAACCGTACGAATATGCACCTTCGCAACATCCACCGCATAAGGAAGATGATAAGGACTCACCAGACAGGCGTATTTTTTGGACTCTTGCAAAACGGTGGAGAGCAGACTGAAGCGTAATCCAGCAACATTTAGGGTGCGGAGATAGCTAACCATATTATTAACGAAGTCATCTTCAATTAAATTATTGATGATGATTTCGCAAGGTATTTTCTGATTCATCAGCTCGAGAATAATATTTCGGTAAACATCATAATGAAATGATGTTTCCATAAAAAATCCTACAACCTGTTCGTTGTTTATTGCGTTTGCCGACACGGTTTTTCCAATCCTGTACAAAGAGATACTGAATTACTAGCAAAAACCATGCCAGGCGGTTTTAGTCGGTTTTTAAAGGGATTTAGCGAACTCGCGGAAATATAATTTCCATTTGCGGAAAGGATGATGCCTAACATTAATACAGCAATCGTCACGTTCCACGTCGTCGCGGCGCGTCACATCCTGCAATCACTTTTTGCACAATCCTGAATAAACATTTCCCGCACCGCTCCGATAACTCCCTTACAAACCATACAAAAATAATCAACGCAGGAGCAGGGAACATGGGGCTGGTATCCCGATTACGTAATGTGCGCATCACGCGTAAGCTGTCGGCAGGATTCGGCATTGTGCTGCTGTTAGTGGCACTGGCAACCGGATTGAGTGTGCAGCGCTTCAACGCCATTCATGACATCTATCAGAAAACTAACCTGATTTATGACATCAACATTGAAGTGTTTCAGGCCAAAATTAACCGCCTCAAATATTTGTATGGTGATGACAAATCCGGTCAGGTGATGGCGAATTATGTCACGCACGCGCAGCAGCTCACCAACGACGCGAAACAGCTTTCATGGTCGGATGGCGCCAGAGCGCGGGTGGATGAACTGGCTACGCACCTCGCCAGTTTCCAGAACAGCATTGGCGCCATGACGCAAGCCACGCAGCAACTCAATAGCTTGCGCGCGCAGCTTGATTCCTTAAGCCAGCAAGACATGACTTCGCGCTACACCCAACTGATTCGCACTCCTGTTACCAATCCCGAACTTACCAATCAAATTTACGAGCAGCTGTTCGCTATCAGCAATGTGCGCGAAGAAGCCTGGGCGCTGCGTTTTAACGTCAGCGATGCGCTGCGTAAAACGCTGGAGAATCATTTCCAGCAGGCGGATCAAGGCATGAAAGCGCTGCTGGCGCAGTTGCCGCCGGAACAGCAAGGCGAATTCACCGCACTGTGGCAGGACACCGAGAAATTCAAAAGCCTGAGTCTGCAAGCGGCAGATGCCTATGGTCAGCTGCGTGCGGCGGAAGATACCGTCAAAGTGGCGGGCGATAAGAGCAGTGCGGCGATTAAACAGATCATCACCATCGTAAAAGCGCGTAACGATGAGCTGGCCAATGGCTCGGCGGCGATTTCGCTGCTGATTGGTGGTCTGGCGATTCTGTTCGGCGTGCTGGTGGCGTGGTACATCATTCGCCAGATTACGCGTCCGGTATTCCATAACCTGGAACTGGCCGAGCGCATCGCCAATGGCGATCTCAGCTCGCAATTTGCCACCGATCGGCATGATGAACTCGGCAAGCTGACTTCAGCGATGGGACGCATGAACGAACGGCTGCGCAGCATGATCGGCGATGTGCTGAGCAGCGTTAACAGCGTGTCGCAGGCGGCCAGCGCCATTAATCAGGGCAACCTCGATTTGTCTTCGCGCACCGAACAACAAGCAGCGGCGGTGGTGGAAACCGCTGCCAGCATGGAGCAGCTCACCGCCACAGTGAAAAACAACGCCGCCAATGCGCGCCAGGCGAGTCAGATTGCGGCGGAAGCCTCGCACAACGCCAATAAAGGCGGCATCGCGGTGCGGGATGTGGTGAACACCATGGGCGAAATTTCTGATAGCTCGAAGAAGATTGCCGATATCACCGCCGTGATTAACAGCATCGCGTTCCAGACCAATATCCTCGCGCTGAACGCGGCGGTAGAAGCCGCGCGTGCCGGTGAGCAGGGACGCGGTTTTGCCGTGGTCGCCAGCGAAGTGCGCAATCTGGCACAGCGCAGCGCCGGTGCGGCGAAAGATATCGAACAGTTGATCAGTGAATCGGTCGGACGCATCAGCAATGGCCACCAGCAGGTGGCGCGCGCCGGTGAAACCATGGATCAGATTCTCGGCAGCATTGCGCGCGTGAATGAAATCATGGAAGAGATTTCAGCGGCGTCGGATGAACAGAGTCGCGGCATCGAGCAAATTGCCCGTGCGGTGGGCGAGCTGGATACCACCACGCAGCAGAACGCCACGCTGGTCAGCGCCTCTTCGCACTCGGCGAATTCGCTGGAAGAGCAGGCGCTGATGCTGGAGCGATTAGTGTCGCAATTCCGCCTGCAAGGTGCTGCACGTTAAAAACACAGAGTGGAAGTAGATCCAGATTTACTTCCACTGCCTCTCTTTTGGTCAGAATGCGACAATTTTGTGCGGTTGCAGAACTACAAGGTAAATATTCTTAAAATAAAGCGACCTGCCGCCAATTTTTCCCGTTAAACTGCAATTCTTGTCGTCCTGATACTTCCCGTGCATGAACTACTACTCACCTGACGATAGCCATTTGAAGCGGCGCTCCCAACGCTTCGTCCGCCGCATGTTTATCATGCGTCAGCTCGGCACGATTTTATGTTTTTTCCCGATTCTCTCGGTACTGATGGAGAGGGATCGTGGCCTGGCGTTTAGCGCCCTGTTATTTGTGAATGCGTTTCTATGGCCGTGGCTGGCTTATCGCCGCGCGCTGCGTGCCGAAGATTCCACCACTACCGAGCGGCACAATTTAACCCTCGATGCCGCCTTCGGTGGCATTTGGGTGGCGCTAATGGCGCTGAGTCCGCTGCCTTCATTTGTCATCATGGCGGTGCTGGCCTCGGACCGCTATGCGGCGGGCGGTGCATCGCAGCTTATCGCAGCGATGCAGGCATTTCTCTGCGCATTTGTGCTGGTATGGCTGGTGGATGGCGCGGGCGTTGATTTGGCATTCAGCACGCGAACCGTCTGGCTAAGCTTGCCGCTGGCAACCTGCTACATGCTGGTGCTCAGCGTCACCTCGTACAATCTCACCTGGCAACTGCGCAAACGTAACCGCGAGCTGGAGCGCATTGCGCTGATGGATCCCGGCCTGGAAATCCCCAATCGTCGCTTGTTTGAACGTCGGCTGGAGAGCGAATTTCTCAGTACGCGCCGTGGCGATAGCGCCGGCTATTTGCTGCTGATGGACCTCGATTATTTCAAATCGGTAAACGATACGTGGGGACACGAAGCGGGCGATTTTCTGCTGGCGGAGATCTCTGCGCTGTTGCGAAATCATGTGGGATTGCAGGATATTCCAGCGCGTTTTGGCGGCGATGAGCTGGGCGTGATTGTGCATCATGCCAGCGACGAATCGGTAGTGGCGCTGGCCCAACGATTGCAGGAAAAGATCGCGCAGGTGCGCTTACCGGCGTCGGCGGAGTTTCGTTGTTCGGTGAGTATTGGTATTGCATCGGCAGCGCATGCAGAATCCATTCGTCACTGGCTGCGGCATGCCGATGAAGCGCTGTATGAGGTGAAACGCGCCGGACGCAACGGCGTGCGCTTGTGGCAACCGTCGCTGGCCGGCGCGGCCTGATTTACACGAACTCGGGTTCGCAGTTCACCGGAAAGTTAAGCGAGTTAGCAATAAAGCAGGCTTCGTGAGCTTGATGATGCAATTCACGCGCGCGGTCCGCATCCGCCGGATCGCGCAGCGCAATGCGCGGTTTCAGCGTGATTTGCGTGAATCGCCCGCGCGTGCCCTCAATCATTGTCCCTTCCGCGGCATCTTCATAAGCTTCCACCACAATTCCGGCATCAGAACAGAGATGCAAATACCACAATTTGTGGCATGCCGAGGCCGAAGCCAGCAATAACTCTTCCGGATTCCAGCGCGCCGCATCCCCGCGAAACGCCGGATCGGCGCTCAGTGCAACCGTCTCTTTACCAGCGGCAATCAGCTCCGCGTTACGGTCATAAGCGGCATAAGATGCGGTACCGTTGCCGCGGTTGCCGGTCCAGCGCACCGTGACCTGATAATGGTGTTCCTTTGCTGCCATGTAAAAACCTCCTTTTTAAATCGTAGGGTCGCCATTTATGACGACCAGGAATCAAACCTGTGCGGTAAATCCTCATTATGCAACTTTCCGCTAGACAACAATAAACGCATAAAAAATAAAGTTACACAAAATATTGCCGATAACTCTTTTCGTATTTATCAAAAGAGTATTCCTTCCTATATTGGTTGAACTTCACTCTTATGTTTCTGTTATTAGATTTAATATTAAATAAGGATATTACATGAAGTATTTTAGCGCCTTGTTAATCCCTGCGGTACTGAGCCTTTCAGGATGCACTAATTTATTCCCTAAGCCAGAACAATTCACACCGCCATCTGAAAGTTCCGATGTGGCAAAAATTCGTCTTATCGGTGCTCCAATGAGTTATGCATTGTATCAGACTGACAGTTCAGGTAAAAAAACCGGTGGATGGGTCTTAAAGCATAATGCATATCTTAATCCCTTTTTAGGTTCTACAAAGGATATCGGATTACCAAAAATAACAGGCAAGAAATATCAGGACGATTATGTCGAGACATTGCTTGTTCCTGATGAAAAAACCATCATTCATCACTCATTATATCAGGGATGTCACGTGAATCTGCCGTTTGTCCCTGAAAAGAAAAAAATCTACGAAGCTCATATCAGCTATGGCGATAAGACAGGATATTGTGTTCTATACCTCAAGGAAGTTGTGCTTGATAGCGTAAATGGAATCTACGTTGAAAAGGAACTTTCAAAATGAAATGGGGGCGATTAATTCTCACAGGATGGATTTGCGTGCTCATCTCTTCATGTGCAGCTAACGTTGATCGTACAAAAGAGACTCGGCTTTCAGACTATTCAGAGAAAGAAATCAAGCAGAAACTCGTCCCTGAAGTGACGAGTCGTAAAGAAGTACTGCTCACTTTTGGCACTCCGATAAATTCAGTGAATTATAATAATGCTAAGCATTGGGAATATTACTCTAAAATTGTTGATAGACGCATCTATTTCCTCATCCCATTAATCAATGACAGAGAGCAATCTCTCACTGTCGATTTTTCAGATAAAGGAATAATCACAGCTTATCACTATGATGAAAAGTGATTGCAAAGTTTGAACTACCAACATTCCGTAACAAAGCCATTTATTGCGCAATAACCTGCCAAATAATTGTTGGGTCGCCATTCATGGCGTATTGCTCGTCAGTTAAAACATGAAAACTCCTAATTACCGAGAGCACACATTGTAGCGGCGCAATTCATTGCGCGATAAATCGCGCCGCTACGGAAGGTGCGGTGATTTGATACGGCGGTTAGCTGATCGGCATTACGCCATTCATGGCGACCGTTTCAAGCATTACTCACTCATTGGCATCGCTAAAGTGTATGCGCTTGATGACATCAATTTTCATCGATGCAGATGGTCTTTCCGATGCGCTATTAGGTAAGATCAGGGAATCGTTAGCGTTTTTTAAGGTGAATTTAAAATGTTAGAGACAAGCCGCCTGATCCTCCGACAATGGCAGGAAAAGGACTTACAACCTTTTGCCGAACTCAACGCCGATCCTGAAGTAATGAAGTATTTCCCAAAAGCGCTGAATCGCCAGGAAAGTGACAACGTAGTTGCAAGGTTCATGGCGATGATTATTGCAAACCAGGGTTGGGGTTTTTGGGCCGTTGAAATGAAAACTACCGGTGAATTTGTTGGGAGCGTAGGGTTAGCACATCAGCCAGATCGCTTCGACTTTTCTCCCTGCACGGAAATTGGCTGGCGTATCAATAAAAAATTCTGGGTAAGGGAATTGCCAAAGAAGCCGCCGAAGCTTCGCTGGCTTATGCGTTTAATGTTTTGCATCTGCCCGAGGTTGTTTCGTTTACCAGCATTCATAACACGCCATCTGCGAAACTGATGCAGCGATTGGGGATGCAGAAACAAACTACCTTTCTCCATCCCGCGTTAATTGCCGATCACGCTCTTGCTGAGCATGTGCTGTATAAGATTTCCCACGAGAACTTTATAGACTCGCCTCTCTAACCCCCGCATCAGTCAATGTTGCCCGCACATGAGGAAGACTCTGCGGATAATTTTGCTGAATAAACTCAATCATCTTTTCCCGCACGTAACAGCGTAAATCCCAGGCGGTGGGGGAATTCTGCGCCGTCATTAATAATCTGATGGTCATGGTTTTATCGGTGGTATCCGTAACCTGTAGCACCTGAGTTTGTTGATCCCAAAGTTTGGTTTCACTGAGGACTTTTTCAAAATGCTTGCGCAAAGGATCTAATGGCATTGAATAATCGAGGTAGAGAAAAACCGAGCCTAATATTTGGGCGTTATTGCGCGTCCAGTTCTGGAAGGCATTTTCGGTAAAGTAGGTAATGGGCAGAACCAAACGGCGCAGATCCCAGATACGCACCACAACATAAGTCAGGTTGATCTCTTCAATCCAGCCCCATTCATTTTCCACCACCACAGCATCATCAATTTTTATCGGTTGGGTAAAGGCGATCTGAATCCCGGCAAACAAGTTAACCAGTGATTTCTGCAGGGCAAAGCCAATGATTATACCGGCAACGCCAGCACCGGCGAGAATGGTGGTGCCAAATTTTCGCACGCCAGGGAAACTGAGCAGAATCAGTGAAAGACATAATGTCACCAGTACGACAATCGCGACTTTTTTCACATACATTATCTGCGTGCGAATTTTTCGGGCACGAAGGTTATTCGAGAGGTTAATGTCATAGCGAATAAATAGCATATCCTGCGCTACATTAATCAATCGAATAAGCACCGAGCAGAAGGATAAGATAATAAATATATTAACGGTGGTGGTAATAAAACTCAGGGATCCCGGTTGGATGTTAACATAATTAAGTCCAGCACTGATTAACAGTAAAGGAATAAACAGAAACATCGAACCGCGCAGATGCTTTTCCAGTGACTTGAATAGCTTTCTGTCACGATTTTGCCAGTAGCGGATAAATCTAAGGAGAATAAATCGCGCCAGAAATCCTATTGCGAGGGAGAGAGTGACAAGCAAAACAGCAGGCACCCATGTTGGAGCACCAGATAACTCATCAAATAATAATGGCATTACTTTCCCTTTTATTAAGCCAACAACCTGGGTTGTCAGATAAGTCAAAAAAATCAGTAACCATTCTGTTATCGGTTATCTGCGGATTATTTATTCATGCATATCAGTATAGACGCTGTGACAGGAGGGGATGAATGGTAAGTGCATCGGTCGCCATAAATGGCGACCCTACGGCAGTTTGGCGAGGTTTTCGTAGGGTGCGCATTGATGCGCACCTGTTACGATAGTCGGTAAATCAATCACTTTGAAACTACAGCTTTAGCTGGCTGCCTAAAATAGCATCGGCTTCCTGCAATGTCACATCGAGTCCGGCAGAAGGCGTAAATGTCAATTCGCCAAAAATAACCTTTCCGTTGAGAAGGTAGAAGTCAGCGCGCACAAATTTAAAATCAGCTGCCAGCTTAACTGCATACTCTTGCATTTTATTGAAACCTTCCGGCATTTTTGGATAGCTGTTGGTATTGATCAATTCAACAGTATCTTCAAAGGGAAGCGGGTTCCAGTTCATATCAAAATAATAGAATTTAGGTGTGCCTTTCTCTCGCTCCATGCAAACCATTACCGCATAAGGTTTTCCATTGAAACAGTAGAATTTGTAATCCTCTGGAAAGCCACCACGTTCATTCTCAATGTATTTTTCGCATAAGATTTTTCGGTCTATTTTCTTATACTGCGGTTCAATGAAATGGGTTGAGAAATCCTGCTTCAACCATTTATTGAGTTGCTTGTTGGTTTTTTCAATGTCCAGTGATGCTTTGCTATCACAGATTATGTTGTAGCCTGCGCCATGGTTACATTTAAGCGCGAATTTATCGGGTAATGCGCGGTAGTCAATATCCTGTGGATCATCATACACGCCGTACAGTTCATTCAGGATTTCACCACAGCCTTTCGCTATCACATACTCCCGAACCTTATACTTATCCGCGCATAAGGTATAAATATCACCATTGAACTCATTGAATTTGAGCCACTGAATTTTTTCATTGAAATTAATTGGGTTGGTTAAGTCCAGCTTTTTCTTGAACTTGATATAGTAATGTGTTTTAGCGCAAAATTCTGGGTACATGTATGCGCTGATTTTTAACGCTGATTTGACTGTGTGTTTTATCATTTTCATTAAAATTATCTCAGTTTGAAAATGTTAAGATGCATTTTGATGATTGTTTTATTTCTGAAAAAGTAATTGAGTAAAGTGCAGGACGTAATCTCAACGATCAAAAAACAGTATGCAGCCCCATTAATGCCGAAGGAATTAATCATTAGCCAGGATAGCGGTATGGTTAAGATACAGCATAAAAACATCTTTTTAGCCAGGTAACTGTATCCGGACTCTTTGATCATATAGCGATAACAAATTGTGCCTAATGCAGAAAACATGGTGCCAATGATAATGATGGGAATGATGGTGACGGAATCCATATACTTATCGCCATACAGTAAATGGATGAAGTATTCACCAAAAAAATAAAATCCAGCTAACGCAATAAGCGAACACAGGATGACAATTCGATTGATTTTAATGAGTAGCATTTCAACGGTGATTTGATCTTTTTCACTGTATATCTTTGAGAAGAAGCTTGTAATTAATGCCAATACGATAAATGACCAGGCACCTCCTATGGTTAACGCGACGCTATACACGCCCAGGTTTGAGTAAGAAAGGATTTTTGCCAAAAAAATGCTCGATATCTGCGTATAGATGTCAGCCGATAGACTCGACAAAATCAACGCTCCCCCGGTGAATAACATATGGCGGTTATACATTCCGGCGCCCTTGCGACTCGCATTTATTTTTGTGGTGTATTTAAAATAGATAAGCCGCAGGATATAAGGTATGAGCGGGATGATAATTATAGGAATCGTGAAGTAGTACACGGGCATTTTAAAGTATGAAATCGAGAATCGAATCAACAAGGCAACAGATAAACCAATCACATTGGTGATGGTGTTTATTTTTGATTTTAACTGGGTGTTGTTGTAGATGGAAAAGAAATCCATCACGATGTAGTAAGTGGCAATGCAGTTGGCCAAACCAAATAGAAACACAATTATGTCAGTGAAGAAGTAGAGGTAGATCAACACCGCGCTTGATGACAGGAGGAAGAAGAACCGCCGTTGATTTTGCGTGTGCATCGCTAATGCGATTCCGGACTTACTATTTTCACTCATGCGTTTAAAAATGATGTTCTGACCGCCAAACCACGATAGCGTTTGCACAAATATAAACAGAGAAGTTGAAATGTTGATTTTGCCAAAGTCTTCAGGGCCAATGTATTTTGCCATCAGCGCGTTAATATATATTAGCCCGATGATATTGACCGATTTTTCTAACATGATCCATATTGAGTTAGAGTACATTGCATGTCTCTCATCTACATAGCTGTGTTGATAGCGTTAAGGACTGTTTATAAGCCATCCGCAAAAAATGAAGCTTTCTTCTATATGCATTAATGTTGTGTTTTATTGCTAAATATTCATATAAGAAACACCCAACATCACTGCTTATTCTGCAGGCTAAATTAATTTGGTTGACAGTGTGGCTGCTGATATCCAATTAGTGAAGGTTTTTTTTATTAATCAGATTAATGACGTGTTTTTTTCAAATATTGAGTCCATTATTTAATCGTGCTCTACTCTATATAATGTGATGATGATCATGATTTTCTTTAAGGGACAAATACTCACTATTGAGGGATGCGGATGATATTGACTATAACGCTGGAACTGCGGAGAAAATAAATGGAGATGTTAATAAGAGATTTGGATGGAGCGGATTATGCGTAATGGAAAGCTTTGTGGTTTGGCTATCTGGATTCTTACGTGAGTGAACACCGTAGGGGCGCCATTCACGGTGACCAGGTGCGCATGAAGGTATGAC
>NZ_JACAPA010000050.1:0-8974 GCF_013385945.1 Pantoea sp. B9002 | reverse complement strand
GCGCAAAACGTGCTCGCCGTCGCTGAAACTGGCGTCCGCCGGGTACTGCCACGCCCAGTCTGAGGTGGTGGATACAAAACTGTGTATTGCCGTGCTGCCGTCGTAGATGGTGATCAGGCTGCCCGCCTCTACCTTTCCGCTGAGCACCGGGCGTGCATCGTTGGTCAGCCCGGTGCCGTCGTTGGCGATCGCGCCGGTCACGCCGCCTTCAACCGCATCGGTGACGCTGCTGATAGTCGGTTTCGCAATCTGCGTATCTACTTCAACCCGGTAATCTGCGGTTGGCTTGCTGGTGTTGCCCACCGCGTCCGTGGCAGTGACGCTGATACGCTGCGCGCCGTCTTCCAGCAACGGCGTGCGGAAACGCCAGTTGCCGTCGGCGTCGGTTATCGCCGTGCCGACCACCGTACCGTTGATGGTGATTTCAATTTTTGCGCCGGGCTCTGAGCGTCCGCTCAGCCACGGTTGCGTGTCGTTGGTCAGCCCACCGGAGGGAATATCGCCGGTCAGGCTGCCGACATTATCCGCCAGATTATCCAGCGATACCGCCGGCGGCGTGAGGTCAATGTGCAGCTCGAAATGAACCGACGCCGCACTGATTTTACCCGGCGGTGTGCTCTCCACCGCCGTCAGCTGATGTCGCCCTTCCGCCATAGCCAGCGGCGTGATTTTCCAGCTGCCATCTACCGCCACCACGCCGGAGCCCAGGCATTCACCGTTGCTGTAGATATGAATCAGGTTGCCCGGGGCGCTGCCCTGCCCGCTGATATCCGGCTGCGGATTGCCGGTGATCGCGCCATGCTGCAGGCTTGCAGATTCGCCGCTGCGCTCATCATGCCCCTGCACGATGGTCGGTGCCGGAATCGGGCTCTCTTTACCGCTGTGCTGGTTCTGCAGCGCCAACACACCGCCGCCCAGCGCCAGCAGACCGGCAAAGGCTGCCATGGCTTTTAAAAAGCCGTTGTCGCCCAGCGGTGAGTAGGCGGAGACCTGTCCCTGCGAGCTGCGGCTCATAATCATCACCGCGCTTTGATCGTCGGTAAACGCATCAGCGTCAATGCTGGCGTCTGCGGCATGAATGTACTCATGCAGCGCGCCGCTTGCATCCAGCCCCATCACATCGCCGGGCAGATCGTAGTAATCCACAATGATCAGCTGTGGTTCATCCTCGCCGGGCTGGCGGATCTCCAAATTTTTGCCCACACGTCTAAGCAACAGATGTTCAGGGCCTGCAGCGGCTTTCTCCGCGCCCTGGGTGATCACATAGCGGTTGCCCGCCACGGCCTGAAGCCTGAATGCTTTGCCTTGCGGCAGCGTGACCCGCTGCGAGGCAACGCCATCGTTTAACAATGTAAGGTTTAATGTCATGTTTGATTCCGACTCAGTGTTGTACAGAACCAGCCCGCCAGGAATATGGGTGGTGTTATATGGGAATTGTCTCAAATGAAACTCTGAGGTAATACGAGATGCGTCCTGGATTGGGGGGATTCAGGTTTTAGGTATTGATTTGTCGCTATTTTCGCAATGCAGATCGCGATGAAAGGCTGTTGCTTAACGGCAAAAACTGAATATAAAAAAAGCCGCTATCTTCGGCGATAGCGGCTTGGTCAAAACCGTGGGCGATAGAGATTTCACGCTACCCCCACAACTTGTAGCTGATTACGCTTGCAGCAGATCCTACAGCTGTTCAGCTGACAGCGATTCATTGCTCATCAAGGGGTTGAACCCTCTAAGCCGGTTTTAACCTGCTTATCTGCGTTGCTGATGACCAACTCTATGGCTGTTGTGGCAGCGGGTGCGCTAAGCGCATGGAACAGTTATGGAGCCTCATCTGCCAGTAACGCGTTGTAACTAAACTTTTCTGCCATCGACTGCGCTTCCTGCTCTGCAATCTATTGGCGTAACTGATGGCGGTCACTTTAATCTGCACTGGCTCACTGCTCAAGCTGCGTACTAATGAAGCAACGGTCGGCGCTCCAGTTAACGTCAGCATCGACATATTCCGTCAGCGAAAGACATCCATTAACCCACAACTCCACTTTTGCATGCGGTGGTGCGAATCCGGCAATGCGCAGCTAGTTATCTGCCGGGCCGTTACGTTGTTGCAACGCATCAATGTTGCCTGCCGAGGAGATAACTGAGCTAATCGCCAGATTCGGCAACGGCACAGTTTGATAACCGGCTCAGCTTCTGGCTGTGGTGACGATTCGTTCACAACGGCTTCACTGGATGGCGAAGTCAATAAATAGTGGCGGGACGGGTAAGGAGATTTGCTGAGTGTGGTACATTTCCTGGTATCATATTTGTAACTTATTGATAAACGGATTATATATTTTTCGCGTACATTTATAACGTTCAGAAATTTTCAATAATGCGTTGTCTTAGGCTACAACCCGGGTCTTTCTTAGGTGCGCTTTTTACTTCAGGGGTTGCGGCGGTAGAGAATGGAATTGTGTGGCGAGCTTTTAAAGGTGCGTAGAGTGCACACCTCAATAATCAGCAAGAATGGACAATATTGGTTTAAACCTTGAGCATTTTCACCGTGGCATCCACGTCAATCTCATCTGCCGAGAAAATGAGTGTGCTTCCCTGGAAGGTAGTGATCGCCAGCTTTTTCAGCGTGCGCATTTCATCAGGCTTAACATCTTTCTTTGGTTTGATGCTGTTCATCAGAATACCTACCGACAGCACGGTATTCTCTTTATCGATGCGCGTCTCAACCGGCACTTCTTCGCTGTAAACCACATAAGATTTGATCGACGTGAGTTTAATGCGCTCGCCGGCAATATAGATGTATTTGCTCTCGGGTGAGACCTTCACCGCATACGCAGACAAACCTTTGTTATTGGTGGTGGGTTCAAAGGTCACCGCCGCGTCTTTCTTGATCAGCTCAGGGTTAGCGACCTTAATCACATGGAAATAGCGGTTATCGCCATTTTCATCTTTGATAAATCCAAAACCTTTATCCTGAAACCAGGTTGTGATCGTTCCGTTCATCGCCATTGCCGCCTACCTAATCGTTATCTACTCAGTTTTTTCAGCGCGCAGTGTAAAGCACATTGCCTGCGCAGACCACGTCTTTGCTTTAAGTCTGGACGATAAATTTCGGGTAAGCGAATAGGTAATCGGTCAGATTCGCCAGTTGGCGCAAAATTCGTTATTATCCGCATCCCTTCGCCAGCCGGGCAGCCTGATGTCTACGATTATCGATACCTTTATTGCCCCGCCATGCCGTGAAGAGATTGAGATTCTCTATCAGGACAATCATCTGCTGCTGATCAATAAACCTGCAGGACTGCTCAGCCTGTCGGGGAAAAATCCGCGCAATCTCGATTCTGTGCATCATCGCCTGGTAAAGCAGTTCCCCGGCTGTACGCTGGTGCATCGCCTGGATTTCGGCACATCGGGATTAATGGTGATTGCGCGCAATAAGGCGATCAATGCTGCACTTTGCCAGCAGTTTAGCCAGCGCAGCGTGACCAAGATTTATCGCGCATTGTTGTGCGGGCATCTGGATGACGACGAAGGTGTGATCGACGCGCCGATTGCCAAAGATCCGGCGCTTTTTCCGCTAATGTCGATTTGCCCAATTAATGGTAAGCCGGCTCGCTCACGCTATCGGGTGATTGAGCGCACTCATCAGGTATTGGAAGATGGGACGTTATTGCCATTAACGCGGGTAGAACTTACGCCGGAGACCGGGCGCACCCACCAGCTGCGAATCCATTGCCAGCTGTTGGGCCATCCGATTTTGGGTTGCGACCTGTATGGCGGTCTTTTGCAGGCGGGCACTGGACAAACGCCGCGTTTGATGTTGCATGCCAGTGCGTTGAATTTTGTTCATCCGGTTAGCGGCGAGCGCATAAACGCCCGCAGTGCCTGTCCGTTCTGACAGCGCAACTGGCGTTTTGCTTACCACATCAAATCATCAGGCACTTTGAAATCAGCGTACGGATCGTCTTCATCCTGCGCTTCCTGACTCAATGCACTGTTCAACACGATGCTGTTCGCATCACGCTGTGCAATTTTATCGGCGACGCTGGCGGGAATAATCGCGTATTGGCTCTCGCCTTTACTATCAACGGCCAGGCGCGCAATAGCCAGTCGGCCATTAATCAGCTGCGTCTGGGTTTGCTTATCGACGTCGATTTTTTTGATCAGATTATTGTCGGTGAAATTAAAACCAATATTGCCTTTCGAGATATCGATTTTGTTCATTTCGATCAGCTGCTTAACCTGCGCTTTATACTCTTTCGATAACGTCGCTTGCTTTTGTTGTTCGCTCAGCTGCTTATCGCGCTCAAGCTGAGCCTTTTTGTTCTCTTCCACCGCTTCTCTGGCCTCACGAGCCTGAACGCGTGATTTCTTAGCTGTTCTCTGGACCTTGTCCATTTTTTTGCTGCTGACTAAGCCTGCTTTGAGCATCTGCTCTTGTAAGGTGAGTTTTGTCATTGTCGTGTCTGACCGGTTGAAAAATTTGCCGAGAGTATACCTTTAATTGTAGAGCCTCTGCCAGGCTGAACAGGCCAGGCGCAGTGAGCGCAGCTCATCATCCCCACCTCATCATGAAATTCCTTCATGTTCGATGAAATTTAATCACTTTTTTTCAACCAGTGACTCAGGCATAAAAGTACCATTGTTAATAACTTAAAATAATATCAAGCCTGCTGAACGAAAGTATCCTGCAAGAGCATCGGGAAATCCTGAAAATCTAGCGACAGCAAGGCTTTATATTGGTAACCGGGATAGCGGACTAAAATGAATAACGCCTTTACTTTTACTGTTAAGAGCCTTCGTTTCGACGAAAATTACAACCCTTCTGGCAATACGCGCATCACCACCAACTTCGCTAATCTGGCGCGTGGTGAGAAGCGTCAGGAGAATCTGCGCAACGCCTTAGTGATGATTGATAACCGTTTTAACTCACTGGCACATTGGGATAACCCTAAAAGCGATCGTTATGCAGTTGAGCTGGAGATTATTTCTGCTGAACTGAATCTCGGTGCCGAAGGCAATCGCAGCACCTTCCCGGTGATTGAAATCCTGAAGACCAATATCGTTGATAAAAAAACCAACCAGCGCATTGAAGGGATTGTCGGAAATAATTTCTCCTCTTATGTGCGTGATTATGACTTCAGCGTATTGCTGTCTGAACACAACAAAAACCATCCCGAATTCCGCACGCCTGATAATTTTGGCGATCTGCACGGGAATATCTTCAAACACTTCGTTAACTCAGATGCTTACAAAAATAACTTCACCAAAGCACCGGTGATTTGTCTGAGTGTCTCAAGTAAGAATACCTATTACCGCACCGGTAATGAGCACCCTGTTTTAGGCATCGAATACCAGCAGGATGAACTTTCCCTGACTGATGAATATTTCGGCAAAATGGGTTTGCGCGCGCGCTATTTCATGCCGGCAAACAGTGCTGCGCCATTGGCGTTTTATTTCCATGGCGATTTACTCAGTGATTACACCAATCTTGAGCTGATCAGCACCATCAGCACCATGGAAACGTTCCAGAAGATTTACCGCCCTGAAATTTACAATGCCAATTCGGCAGCCGGTAAACTGTATCAGCCAAGCCTGAACCACGAAGATTATTCTTTAACCCGAATTGTTTATGATCGAGAAGAACGTAGCCATTTGGCTGTTGAACAAGGGAAGTTCACGGAAGAGCGCTTCATCAAGCCATACCAAACTATTCTTGAGCAATGGTTTGCTAATTCCGTTCTTTGATTACCCATAAAAATATAAGGTCACCTGCTATGAAAAAATTATTACCGACTTCCACTGCTGGTAGTTTACCGAAACCATCGTGGCTGGCTCAGCCGGAAACATTGTGGTCACCGTGGAAATTGCAAGATCAGGAATTAACCGACGGCAAACAAGATGCGCTGCGTTTGTGCCTGGAAGATCAACAGCAAGCCGGAATTGATATCGTCAGTGATGGCGAGCAAACGCGCCAGCACTTCGTTACCACCTTTATTGAACACCTCAACGGTGTGGATTTTGAGAAGCGCGAGATCGTTAAAATCCGCGATCGTTATGATGCCAGTGTGCCAACCGTTGTGGGTCCGGTAAGTCGTCAAAAATCAGTATTTGTTGAAGATGCGAAGTTTTTACGTCAGCAAACTGATCGCCCCATTAAATGGGCGCTGCCGGGTCCAATGACCATGATCGACACGCTTTATGACAACCACTATAAAAGCCGCGAAAAACTGGCATGGGAATTCGCTAAAATTCTCAATGAGGAAGCGAAAGAGTTAGAAGCGGTGGGCGTCGATATTATTCAGTTTGATGAGCCGGCATTTAATGTCTTCTTCGATGAAGTGAATGATTGGGGTATCGCAACCTTAGAAAGAGCCATTGAAGGGCTGAAATGCGAAACCGCAGTGCATATTTGCTACGGCTATGGCATTAAAGCCAATACCGACTGGAAAAAGACGCTGGGCACAGAGTGGCGTCAATATGAAGAGATTTTCCCTAAGCTGCAGAAGTCGAATATCGATATCATCTCACTGGAGTGTCAAAACTCGCATGTGCCGATGGAGTTGATGGAACTGATTCGTGGCAAAAAAGTGATGGTTGGTGCCATTGACGTGGCAAGCAATACCATTGAAACGCCTGAAGAAGTTGCAGCCACGCTGCGCAAAGCACTGCAGTTTGTCGATGCTGATAAGCTTTACCCTTGCACCAACTGCGGCATGATTCCTCTGCCACGCGGTGTGGCAAGGGGCAAGTTGGATGCATTGAGTGCAGGCGCTGAAATTGTTCGCAAAGAGCTGTTGAATAAATAACATCAATTAAAAGCTCAGTCCGGGATTGTTCCCCACCAGCAACCGGACTGAGCCAATGAATTAAGGTTTATTAATCTGCCCACCCGATTTTCTGAAATCAATCACCATCGTTTTCCCATCCTGAAAGGCGTCAAAATCCGCTCCCTGCGAGAGATACTGACGCGGTTTAATTACTCTCATTTCATCCGTTGCTTTCACCGCTTTCAACCTTAAGCCTGCATGTTTAATAAGCGCCAGCCAAATCCACGGCTCAGACTCACCCAGCATTTTCATGCGGATATGATCGATGATGGGGAAGTTACGAATATTGGTTTGTACTTCCGGGGCATCATTTAATTGTCCAATAAAGGCGAGTGAATCAATCGATTGTGCAGCGGGAGCAGATAACGTGATTTTGATCTGATTCATCACCTCCATTTGATAACGTTGGTCGTTTACTACAGTATTAAAAGTGACCAGCATCACCACCAGATGATAAAACAGCAAAATCGCACTTAATCCCGCCAGCCAGTTTTTTATTGCAGGTAATGAATAAACGGAGACGTAGAAACAGAACAGGAAAGTAATGCTGCATGCGCCCAGCATGCGCGGTACAAATAACGGTGTGGCTAATGCCAAAGAAAGTCCGGGGATAGCGATGATGACAATCAATCCCGCACTGAACAGCAGTATGACCGCGTTTGCCGTTAATTTCTGCTGCTGTTTTAAATTTCGAGCCATCAAAATAAGACCAGAAAATAGCATCAGCAAAGGCAGCCATATAAATACCATCATGCCGCGCGGATAGGCGCTGAGAAAAAGGTCACTGAATGCTTTAATCGTATTGATGAACACTCGCAAAGAATCTGAATTCGGTAATAAAATCTTGCTGTATGTCCTGCTGTACCAGTCGATTTTCACCGGCAACAGATAGTTCATCGCGAGTTTATAAACCAGGATGGCAATGCCCAACGCCACTATTTTCCCGCATAGCCATTTCCAGCTGGTTTGATCATTTACTAGTCGGGAAACGACCAGCAAGGCGACGCAGGCAATATAGACATTAAGTCCAGGCTGATAAAGCGTCTGAATCAGCAATAATATCAGCGCCGTGTATATGACCTCCTGAAACGGCTTTGAGCGATTAACCATGCTCGCCAGCATGGCGCCAGCGAATGACAAAAGTATGGTCAGACTGTCATAGGTATAGAGCATTCCCTGGGTCAGAAAGGGATTAAGAATGACAAATAGCGGCGGGAGAAATGACCAAAAACCAGCTAGCGGGATTCTCAATCTTTCAGTGAAAAATACCGCAGCAACGCTTAGCGCCAGCAATCCGAGCAGTAAATTAAGCGGGGAAATATCGCTGACCGTATCACCAAAAGAGATCAGAGATTGTAATAACCAGGTGCCCGGCCTTCCATTGCTTAGCCATACAGACCTATCCCCATCCAATATCCGATAAAGATCATCCCGATAATAAATTTTGTTGGTCCACACAGGGAGCGTGGCCAGCATTGCCACCATCATAGTCAAAGCGATACGCTGCATCCGGCTTACCGACGGAGGATCATTTACGGGCATCATTTTATGAGTGGATTTCCATCGAGCTGGGTCGGGCGGCCTTTTATTTCCGCGAAGTTACAAACTAGTGTAGGCGGTTTTTTTAGAAGGGATGCTCAGGGATGATAAACATCATTGGCAGCTGCGGGATGTGCAGATAACATGTCGCTTTATCTCTTTCTAACAGGCAACGTCGGCAATGGCTCTGATCCCTAAAAACTACTCGCGGCTGGAAAGCGGATATCGTGAGAAAGCATTAAAAATCTATCCGTGGGTATGCGGCCGCTGCTCGCGCGAATTTGTTTATTCCAACCTGCGCGAATTAACCGTGCATCACATCGATCACGACCACACCAATAACCCGGAAGATGGCAGTAACTGGGAGTTGTTGTGCCTGTATTGTCACGACCACGAACATTCGAAATACACCGAAGCGGATCAGTACGGCACGCGTGTTGTGGCGGGTGAAGATGCGCAGAAGGATGTCGGTGAAGCCACCTATAATCCTTTTGCCGATTTGAAGGCGATGCTGAATAAGAAGAAGTAAGGTTATTGTTTGAGATAGAGGTCGCCATGAATGGCGACCCTACAAATGCCCCCCGCCAAAAACCGTAGGGCTGAGGGATCCC
>NZ_JACAPA010000005.1:0-132961 GCF_013385945.1 Pantoea sp. B9002 | reverse complement strand
TGCGGATTGCCGGCCCAAAAGCGGCCCCGGCCTGCTCATCAACTTCAGTGCGAATTATTGAAAAGGGCTCATTTGCCAGAGGCGCTGGCGCGTCTGCTGCGGCAAAAGGGCTATTCGCAGCGCTGAGGCTTTTACGTTGGGCCAGGAGCCTCACGCATGGATGCGTGAGGCAGTTCGGGGCCGGCCATGGATGGCCGATCCGCGAACGGTCCGTTGGCACAACGTGGAAGCCGAAGGTACCGCGTTAGCGGCGCGAGGACGGCCCGTGACGCAGCAGATGTGTCAGTGCCCGCACGAATAGCAATCCTGAAGAAAAATGCTTTCTTAACTAACAAGCATTTTGCTGTTCATGGCTTCTGGAGATCACTCTCTACGAGAACTGCAAATACGCCACGTGCGTCTGCAAGAACTCTTCCAAACCGTGACGGCCATCAGCACCGCCAATGCCCGATTTACGCCAGCCCGCATGGAAACCTTGCATCGCCTCGAAATTCTCGCGGTTGATGTAGGTTTCACCAAACTTCAACTTACGCAGGGCAACCATCGCGGTGTTGAGGTTCTGGGTGTAAATCGATGAGGTCAGACCATATTCACAGTCATTCGCCAGCGCTACGGCTTCATCAAGGGTTTTGAAAGTCATCACTGGCAGCACTGGACCAAAAATCTCCTGCTGCATAATCTCCATATCCTGACGCACGCCCGTGATGATGGTTGGCTCAAAATAGAAGCCTTTGCTGCCTGCACGCTTGCCGCCCAGCACTACTTTGCCGCCATCCGCGACCGCATTCGCCACTTTCTGCTCAACGCGTTCCAGCGCGGCCGCAGTGATTAGCGGCCCCATATCGATATCGTTTTGCTCGGCCGGATTACCAAATTTCACCTGCTGCATGGCTGCAGTCAGCGCGCTGATAAAGCGGTCGTAGATGCCTTCCTGCACGTAAACGCGTTCAGCACAGTTACACACCTGTCCGGTGTTGATCACGCGGGAGCTAACAATCGCTTTGACCGCCAGATCGAGATCGGCATCATCCATGACGATGGCCGGCGCTTTTCCGCCCAGCTCCAGCGAGACTTTGGTGACATTTTTCGCCGCAGCTTCCATGGTGGCGATACCGGCGTTGACGCTGCCGGTCAGACTGACCAGCCCGACTTTCGGGTTGCCTGCCAGCTCCTGACCAATCTCCGGGCCATAGCCGTAAACAAAGTTGATCACGCCTTTTGGCAGACCAATTTCATGGATGATTTGTGCAAAAATCGCCGCATTGTTAGGCGTCAGCTCACTAGGTTTAATAACAATGGTATTGCCGGTCACCAGCGCGGGCGCGGCTTTACGCGCAATCAGGAAGAAGGGGAAGTTCCACGGCAGAATGCCGGTGGTGACGCCAATTGCTTTCTTGAACACGAAGATGTTTTCGTTGGGACGATCGCTGTTAACGATCTCGCCATCATAACGGCGTGCCCATTCGGCCATGTACTCCAGATAATCAGCAGTAAATAGCACTTCAGTTTGCGCCAGACCTTGAGTTTTGCCGCCTTCGGCGACGATAGTGGCGGTCAGTTCCGGTTCACGCTGACGAATAGCAGCGGCAATTTTGCGCAGCCAGTTGCCGCGTTCAACGGCGGGGAGCGCTTCCCAATCCGGCTGCGCCACTTCAGCAGCGTCGATGGCCTGCGCGGCATCGTGTTTACTGCCTTCCGGCACGCGCGACAATAATGCCTCAGTTGCCGGGTTAATCACTTCTATCCACTTGTCGTTCTGATCGGCAACAAACGCGCCATTAATGTAATGTTGATGGTGTGTTGTCATGTGCAGGTTCTCCGCGATCGGTTTCGTTAAAGATTTGTGAAGTGCAGAGTGAAACAGATCAAGGTGTAGCACCTTTTTGCTATTGCCAATGCGACTTGAGGGATGGCAAAGAAGGGAAGAACAGCACGACAGACGCAGCATTCCTGGCGAAATGCCGCGCTTTCAGCGGCTTAGAGGTGATTCAACGTATGTTAAATAAATGTCAGGAACCCGGCATCGCCGCGCCGCTGGCAATAAACCACGCCAAAAAACTGACGCCAGCAATGATGATGGCAATAGGGAAAAGCAGTCCGATTTTCATAGTCATCCCGAGAGTTAAGCGATCTGCACGATCGCGCGATGGGTTTTCATCATACTGAACAGCTGGAATTGCGTGGCGTCGTCGACCTGACGCAGATGCTCACCTTTCTGATAATGAATCGCATGAACGTGACCCAGCTGTCGCCACACCACAATCACCGAAGCCAGCAGGGCGCAATTCTCTTCGCTCTGCACGCAATCTAGCGTGGCGTAATGTGCTTCATCTAATCCATTAATAAAGACGTTAAGCGCCTGCGCCGGCACGATGGCTCGTATGTCATCCAGCATCACGCGGCTCACCGATTGTGACAGCAAAAGCCGCAATCTTTTGGTATTCATCTCAATCCTTCGTCCTGATGATTTTCCCAACGTTATACGGATTAAACGCCTGCGGGGAAAGTCTGGTGCGCGGCTTTGTGTGACTGCCATGTTAACGGTTGCAGTGGCAGTGAATCAAAAACTGTGCTGATCGACACAGCAGAATAGAAAAATATGCTGAATAATAAGCCACTTATAAAAATCACCCCGTGACCTGCCTGCAAATGCGATTTTGTGATCCTTATGTTGACGACCCACCGAATTTTGCCAGCAACCTCCGCTTTCCGGCAGCCATCCAAAGGCTGACGAAAAGCTGCCCACCGTAGACTGCCGGTAATCGGGAAACCGCCGGTTTCCTGTTGGCCTCAACCTTACGAAGGAATAACAATGAACAGTGCCATCATTGCAGGTATTTTCTGGCATCTGGTGGGTGCCGCCAGTGCCGCCTGTTTTTATGCTCCATTTAAGCAGGTGAAAAAGTGGTCCTGGGAAACGATGTGGTCGGTAGGCGGCGTTATGTCGTGGCTGATTCTTCCCTGGGCAGTCAGTGCGGTATTACTGCCGAACTTCTGGGCGTATTACGGCAGCTTCAGTTTCTCTCAACTGATGCCGGTATTTCTGTTTGGTGCCATGTGGGGCATCGGTAACATCAACTATGGTTTGACCATGCGCTACCTCGGGATGTCGATGGGCATTGGTATTGCCATCGGTATCACGTTAGTGGTGGGAACCCTGATGACGCCGCTGCTGCAGGGCCGCTTTGTCGAGCTGTTCAGCTCACCAGGTGGACGAATGACACTGCTCGGCGTGTTTGTTGCGTTGATCGGCGTAGGGATTGTATCGCGTGCCGGTCTGTTAAAAGAGCGGGCGCTGGGCATCAACGCCGAAGAATTCAATCTGAAAAAAGGGCTGATTCTGGCCGTGATGTGCGGCATCTTCTCGGCCGGCATGTCGTTTGCGATGGATGCCGCCAAGCCGATGCATGAAGCCGCAGCCAATCTGGGTATCAATCCACTCTATGTTGCGTTGCCAAGCTATGTGGTGATTATGGGCGGTGGTGCGTTAATCAATCTGGCTTACTGCTTTATCCGTCTGGCGGTAAAAACCGATATTTCTGTACGCCGTGATTTCTCCGTCGCTAAACCAATGCTGCTGGCCAATATCGCGTTTGCTGTGCTGGGCGGCACCATGTGGTATCTGCAGTTCTTCTTCTACGCCTGGGGACACGCCAAAATCCCAGCACAGTATGACTTCATCAGTTGGATGCTGCATATGAGCCTCTACGTGCTGTGTGGTGGTTTGGTTGGTCTCGTACTGAAAGAGTGGAAATCAGCGGGTCAACGTCCGGTTCGCGTACTGTCACTGGGTTGTGTGGTGATTATCATTGCTGCCAACATTGTTGGATTAGGCATGGCAGCCTGATGTAAAGCCTGACGCCGCTACTGCGCGTCAGGCTTTCACTTTCTCAATTGAGAGTTCGCGATGCGGCAGGAAACGCTGCCGCCACGCGCTCGGCGTTAAACCAGTTTCTCGCGTAAACACCACTGAAAAGTAGTTACTGTCATCGAAGCCGCAACGCGCGGCCACTTCACTGATTAAGCAATCCTGCGTCCGCAGCAGATATTTCGCCTGGCACAGCTGGAGCTGCCGCAGATAGTGTCCCACGGTCATACCGGTTTGCTGGCGAAAAAGCTGCTTCAACGCGCGCTCGCTTAACTGATTCTGCTGGCAGAACACCGCCAAATCGAATGGACGGCTGATGGCACCTTGCAGCGCCGACATCAGCAGATCCAGCTGCTCACCCTCAGGTAATGCCCAGGGCCGATCGGCAGCATAACCATGACGGCGCAAAATCAGCGCGAGTTGCAAAAACAGCGCTTCAGAGAGTTGAATTGATAGCGAATCACTTTTGCGGCTTTCGCGCTCCAGCTGGCTAATCACGCCGCGCGCTAACGCCATCCCGCGGGTGGTCAAACGCCAGCAGCCCGGCGAATCCTCTTCTTGCGGCGGCAGCAACTGGCTCCAGTCAAGGCCAAGTCGAAAGCGATCGCGGCAGTAAAGAATGTTATCCAGCGCCAGATCGTTGACGCTGTCATAACTGTGGCAGTCGTTATCGTGAATGTAAAAAACGTCGCCGCAGGTTATCAACCATGGACGATCGTTCAACACATGCAGGCCGTTACCGCGCCAGACGATAACGATTTCACTGAATTCATGACGGTGCGGAGGGAAGGAGGGCTGCGGCATGCGCTCGGCCACCGCAATCGGCAGATTGGTGGCCGGAAAATAGTCTTCGCGCGTTAAGATCAGCGACATGAGGAAACGCTCCAGTTATAGCATCTGCTGGCGCTCCGCTCTGGGCGCACAGCCAAATTCCCGCCGGAACAGCGTGGAGAAGTGGTTGCTGTCACCAAATCCACACTGGTAGGCGATGTCTGTAATGCGCATATCGCTATGACGCAGTAAATGCCGCGCCTGTAACAGGCGAAGCCGATTAAGGTAACGCTGCGGTGTATTACCGGTTTGCTGCTTCATCTGGCGGTGCAGAGTGCGCAGCGACAATGAAAAACGATCGGCTAATGCATCCCACACAATCTCTTCACTGTAGTGCTCATTGAGCCAGTCGAGCAACCGATGTAAGCGTGCTTCCTGATCCTGTGATTGATCGTTGTGAGCCGCTTCGCGCAACAACACCAGCAGTTGCAGAAAAAGTTGCTCCTGACGTGCGTGACGTTCCAGCGACCACACATCTTGCTGCTTCATCTGCGTAACGATTTGCAGCGCCTGCGCCATCACCTTGTGATTGATGCGCCAGTGCGACGCGTAGTGATCCTCTTCTTCGCGCGGCAGGAGCTCCTGCAAACCCGAGAGAAAACGGAATGACGCCGGACTGCGATACAACACGTTGGTCAGACACAAATTTTCCGTTTGCTCATAAAGATGACGATCGTGATCGCGCACAAAGCACACGCATCCTGCGGATAAAGCTTGTGGCTGACCGTTAAACACATGAATGCCAGAACCTTGTTCCACCAACACAATTTCATGGAAATCATGATGGTGTTCCGGAAATGCCTGCTGCGGCACGCGCGGCTCGATGGCGATGGCGTAATTCCCTTCAGGGAAGAAATCTGCGCTATGTAGAACGGTCATGATTCGCCTCTTAATTAACTCAACCGTTGCCGAGTCTACGCAGGCGCCTCGCACCTTACCTTGAATTTTCACCTTAGTGACGCAGGAAAATGGCTAATTTTTCAAGATCTCACCAGCGATTGACGGAAATGCGGCAAGGCTCACATCTCGCCACTTGTGTGGTTCTGTGAGCTTTCTCACGAACTTCTTTGTCAGCCTGCCAGTGACTATTACGCACTGGCAGTAAGGGGAAGGTGGCAAAAAGCAGAGATTTCTAATCTGTAGTCATCTCATTACAGGAAGAACACGCCATGAGTATGCGTAACATTGTTGCCATTGATTTAGGCGCATCCAGCGGGCGCGTGATGCTCGCACAATGGAGTTCAGCGAATCAGCAGATCAGCCTGCGCGAAGTGCGTCGCTTCACCAATCAGCGTGTGCGCCGTGCAGATTATGATTGTTGGGATTTGGATCGACTGGAGCAGGAGATTCGTTTAGGGCTGGCCCAGCTAGATGATGAAGGCATTGTGCCGGACAGCATCGGCATCGATACCTGGGGCGTTGATTTGGTGTTGCTGGATGCTAACGGCGAGCGCGTCGGCGAGGCGGTAAGCTATCGCGATAAGCGCACAGAAGGGCACATGGCGCAGGCCATTAACGATCTCGGCAAAGGTACAATCTATCAGCGCACCGGCATTCAGTTCTTGCCGTTCAATACGCTCTATCAACTGCACGCACTGCATCAACAGCAGCCAGATTGGCAGGAAAAAGTGCAGCATGCGCTGATGATTCCTGACTATCTGCACTATCGCCTTACCGGCCAGATGAACTGGGAATACACCAACGCTACCACCACACAACTGCTCAATATTCACAGCGGTGAATGGGACAGCGATTTGCTTGCGTGGGCTGGCGTGCCGGCCAAGTGGTTCGGGAAACCAACATCGCCGGGCAACACTGTCGGCTACTGGACCAGCGCCAGCGGCAACCGTATTCCGGTGATCGCGGTTGCGACACACGATACAGCGAGCGCGGTTTTGGCCACGCCGTTAATGCAGGATGATGCCGCTTATCTCAGCTCGGGAACCTGGTCACTGATGGGGATTGAGAGCTTGCAGCCTTGTGTCAGCACGGCGGCGCTCAATGCCAACATAACCAATGAAGGTGGAGCAGAAGGCTACCGCGTTCTGAAGAACATTATGGGTTTGTGGCTGCTGCAACGTGTCTGCACTGAGCTGCAAATTACCGATCTCTGTTCGCTGATCAAAGAAGCCGAAAAAGAACCCGCCTGTCGTGCGCTTGTTAACCCCAATCACAGCCGTTTTATCAACCCAGACAGCATGGTCCAGGAGATTCAAAACGCCTGCGCCGAACAGAACATGCCCGTTCCGCAGACGCCTGCAGCGCTGGCTCGCACCATCTTTGACAGTCTGGCCTTGCTCTATCGCCAGGTGATTGGCGAACTCGGCACACTGCGCGCTGCACCGCTGCGTCAACTGCATGTGGTGGGCGGTGGCAGTCAGAACCCGCTGTTAAATCAATTGTGTGCCGATGCCTGCCAGCTGCCGGTATTGGCGGGGCCGATTGAAGCCTCGACGCTCGGTAACGTCGGCTGTCAGCTCATTGCTTTGGGCGAACTGCGTGACGTCAGCGATTTACGCCGCTGCATTAGCCAAAACTTCCCGTTAGAAAAATTTGAACCGTTGAACAACAGCGCCTTCGCTGCCCATCAGGCACGCTTTGCCGCGCTCAGCCAACCTGCTAAGGAACTTGCATATGACTAAGCTGATTGAACAGGCCTTCGAACTGGCCAAACAACGCTACGCCGCCATCGGTGTGGATGTGGAACAGGTAATGGCACAGCTGGATGGCATTCCGGTCTCGATGCACTGCTGGCAAGGTGATGACGTGCGCGGCTTCGAAAATCCCAACGGTGAACTGACCGGCGGCATTCAGGCCACCGGCAACTATCCGGGACGTGCACGTAATGCTGATGAGCTGCGATCTGATGTTGAAAAAGCGATGTCACTCATTCCAGGTGCAAAACGCCT
The DNA here is from genome assembly GCF_013385945.1 of Pantoea sp. B9002. NCBI lineage: Bacteria > Pseudomonadati > Pseudomonadota > Gammaproteobacteria > Enterobacterales > Erwiniaceae > Pantoea > Pantoea sp. B9002. The sequence goes on along the minus strand of NZ_JACAPA010000005.1, from coordinate 125,353 downwards.
CAACCTGCATGCGATTTATCTGGAGAGCGATAAGCCGGTCGATCGTGATGCGATTGAACCGAAACATTTCAGCAACTGGGTAGAATGGGCCAAAACGCACAAGCTGGGCCTCGATTTTAATCCAAGTTGCTTCTCCCATCCGCTGAGCGCCGATGGCTTTACCTTGTCACACGCCGACAAAGGGATTCGTCAGTTCTGGATCGACCACTGCAAGGCCAGCCGTCGTATCTCTGCACACTTTGGTGAGCAACTGGGTACCGCATCCGTAATGAATATCTGGGTGCCGGACGGAATGAAAGATCTCACCGTCGATCGTCTGGGACCGCGTCAACGCCTGGCGAGTGCGCTTGATGAAGTGATCAGTGAAAAACTCAATCCCGCGCACCACATCGATGCGGTAGAGAGCAAACTGTTTGGCATCGGCGCAGAAAGCTACACCGTGGGTTCCAATGAATTCTGCCTGGGTTATGCCAGCAGCCGCCAGACCGCGCTGACTCTGGACGCCGGCCACTTCCATCCAACCGAAGTTATTTCCGACAAGATCTCCACGGCCATGCTGTATGTGCCGCGCCTGCTGCTGCACGTTAGCCGTCCGGTACGCTGGGACAGCGATCACGTGGTGATTCTCGACGATGAAACCCAGGCCATCGCTACCGAGATTGCGCGCCACAAACTGTTCGACAAAGTGCATATCGGTCTCGACTTCTTTGATGCGTCTATCAACCGCATCGCGGCGTGGGTAATTGGGACACGCAATGCCAAAAAAGCGCTGCTGCGTGCGCTGCTGGAACCTACCGATCAGTTACGCAAGCTGGAGAGCGAAGGGGATTACACCGGTCGCCTGGCGATGCTGGAAGAACAAAAGTCGTTGCCGTGGCAAGCGGTGTGGGAAGCCTGGTGTCTGCGCCACGATGTCCCTGCTGATGCCAGCTGGCTGAGCGAAGTCCGTCATTATGAACAACAAACACTGCGTCAACGTTAAGGGACACACCATGCAAAATATTCTCTCTTCCGCTTTTGTTCAGGGAATGGTTAAAGCGACCAGCGACATGTGGTTGAAAGGCTGGGATGAGCGTAATGGCGGCAACGTCAGCTTACGTTTACTGCAGGAAGAAGTTAAAGATTTCGCCGGTGATTTCTACGCTGAGCCGCGCTGTATTGAGCTGACCAAACCTGCTCCAGCGCTGGCCAATGATTGGTTCCTGGTCACCGGATCGGGTAAGTTTTTCCGTAACGTTCAGATCGACCCGGCCGACTGTCTGGCGCTACTGCAGGTCGATGACAAAGGCTTGTCATACAAAATCCATTGGGGTTTGAGTAACGGCGGCCTGCCAACGTCAGAGCTGGCAGCACACTTTCAGTCGCACAGCGTGCGCAAGCAGGTCTCAAACGGCGTTGATCGCGTCATTATGCACTGCCACGCCACCAACTTTATGGCGCTGAGCTATGTGGTCGATCTGGATTCCGCACGCTTTACACGCCTGTTGTGGGAAGGCAGCACCGAATGTCTGGTGGTGTTCCCGGATGGCGTCGGCATTCTGCCGTGGATGGTGCCCGGCACCGACGGCATTGGTCAGGCAACTGCTGACGCGATGGCAAATCACAGTATTGTGATGTGGCCGTTCCATGGCATCTTTGGCGCGGGTCCAAACCTCGATGAGACTTTTGGCCTGATCGATACTGCGGAGAAATCCTCCGAAGTGGTAGTGAAAGCGCTGTCGATGGGCGGTATTCGTCAAAGCATCACCACTGAGCAGTTGATCGCGCTGGGTGAACGCTTCAACGTTAAGCCGTGGCAAGCCGCTCTGCAGGCGGAGCGCAGCGATGTTGCGTAAAGCCTTTGTGATGCAGGTGCATGCACACTGCCACGATGAGTATCTGCGTCGTCATACGCCAATTTGGCCGGAGCTGGCCGAGACGCTAAAAGCGCATGGCGCGCATAATTACGCTATCTGGCTGGATGCTGAACGCAATCTGCTGTTTGCCAGCGTGGAAATTGAGTCTGAAGCGCGCTGGGAAGCAGTGGCAAAAACGGAAGTGTGTCAGCGCTGGTGGGCATCAATGAAGGATTTAATGCCATCGAATCCGGATAACAGTCCGGTGAGTGCGGCGTTAAAACCAATGTTTTTCCTGCCTTAACGCGCGCTCGCCTCAGTATTCATATTGAGGCAATAATTTCAGGCCGACACGGAAGTCGGCCTGAAATTTATTTGGTGCTCAATTCACAATATCCCGCCAGAGCGGGCCAGATTGCCATCTGCGTATCCACGATCTGGTCAAGATCCTCACGATTAGCGCCTTCACGCGCACGCACCGACATTCCCTGCAGTAAACACGCCAGATAGTGGGCTAACGTTTCACTATTGGCACATTGCGGTAACTCGCCGCGCTGCTGCCGGGTATCAAGAAATGCTTTTAACGCTGATTCCTGCGCGTGATGCTGCTGCGCCAGCATTTGCGCCACTTCTTCTGAGCCGGAAGAGAGCGCGCTCGAGGTACAAATGAAGAAACAACCAGCAGGCTTATCACATTCGGTGAAGCATGCGGCGGTTGCGCGAAAATAGGCTTCAATGGCCGTTTTCACGTCTAATGCATCGTCATTTAGCACGGCGTTGCGTTGCGCGCTGAACGTTTCAATGTATCGCTGCATCGCTGCACGGAATAACCCTTCTTTATTTTCAAACTCAGCATAAAGAGTTGGGGCTTTAGCGCCGGTTGCGTTAACCAAATCGGACAGCGAAGTGCCTTCATAGCCATGCGCCCAGAACAACATCAATGCCTTGTCCAGGGCATCGTTGCGATCAAACACTTTCGGACGGCCGCGCGTTTTCCTGTTCACCACATCGATAACTTCTGTCATTGGGCACCTCAAAGCGTAGAAACACCCAATTAAATTACCGATCATTAAATAAATATGCAAGCGCAGCCCGGAATGAGCCTGTTGGTCTTTGCCCGTTTGTGCTTTTGGCTGGCGCAAGCACCCAGATGGATAAGTCAAAAAGGGCTGGGAAGCCCATAATCACGCCACTTCCGATTAAAATAATGACCGTTAATAAAATGATTGACGCGCGCACCCATTCGGCAGTAGCATTTAATTAACGGTTGTTAACTTAATCGCGACCGACCCCAATTCATCTGTTTAAGAGAGCAAAATTATGAAAAGCATCAAACTGACCCTGGCCGCTGTAGCATTGTCTTCAATCGCGTTTGGTAGCATGGCTGCAGACTTAGTAAACGAAGCGCCGCTGAATCAACAACAAATTGGTGTGGTTAGCGCATCAGGTAGCACCAACCTGACATCGCTGGAGAATCAGCTAGCGGAAAAGGCCAGTGCTGCCGGAGCAAAGTCATTCCGCATCACTTCGACCTCTGGCAACAACAAGCTAAATGGCACAGCAGTAATTTATAACTAAGAGAATTGAGCGGGGTTCAATTAAGCATTCCGTAGGAAGTGAATAAAAGGCTTCAGAAGATAACCCTTCTGAAGCCTTTTTTCTTATCCGTTGGAACGCAGCTGAGGATAGCGGCGGAAGATAGCGATACACCAAAACAGTGCGGCAAGGCCAATAATGCCGCCGACGTTACCGACATCCGACATTTGCATATGCAAACTGACCTGATTACCCAGCAGCGCACCCGCGCCGATACCGATGTTGTAGATACCAGAGAACAGCGACATCGCGACGTCGGTAGCATCCGGTGCCAGCGCCAAAACGCGCACCTGCATCGCCAGACCAATCATCATCATTGCCATGCCCCAAATGATGCACAGCACGGTGATTGCAGCGGGACGCACTGCGGCAAACACCAGTAAGCCCATGCTTAACGTGATCATCGCAATCGCGGCGATCAGCATCGCAGAAGGGAATTTATTGCCCAGCGTACTAAACAGCACGCTGCCAATAATGCCCGCCGATCCAAACAGCAGTAAAAGCAGGGTGGTGAAATTATCATCGGCATTGGCAACCACCTGCATAAACGGTTCGATGTAGCTGTAGGCGGTGTAATGCGCCGTCACCACCACGGTAACCAGAACGTACATTGCCACCAGCGCCGGACGGCGGAATAACATCGGTACGCTACTCAGTGAACCGGTGTGCTCGCTCGGCAGACGCGGCAGTATGCGCATCAGCAAAATCAGCAACACCAATGCAGACAAGCCGATCATGCCGAAGGTAGTGCGCCAGCCAAGATATTGACCGACGATACGCCCAATCGGCACGCCCAGCACCATCGCCAGCGCGGTACCGGTTGCCAGCATACTTAACGCCTGAGTTTTCTTACCCGCAGGTGCCACGCGAATGGCCAGCGAAGCGGTAATTGACCAGAACACGGCGTGCGCCAAGGCAATACCAATGCGCGAGATCACCAGCGAGGTGAAATCCCATGCCACAGACGAAAGCACATGGCTGGCAACAAACACGATGAACAACACGGCCAACAGCAGGCGACGCTCAATATTGCGCGTTAACAGCATCAGCGGCAGCGACAATAGCGCGACGACCCACGCATAGATGGTCAGCATAATGCCAACATCGGCAGTCTTCATGTCATAGCTGGCGGCGATATCCGACAGCAGACCGACAGGCACGAATTCTGTGGTGTTAAAGACAAAAGCAGCAATAGCCAGCAGTACAACGCGTAGCCAGGCCGTTTTACGGGAAACAGTAGTAGATTGCATGGAGTTCAAATCTGTCAGACGGCGAGTGAAAGGGCGAAAAGGCACCCCAGAAAGTGACCGGAGTCACAAATTGCCGCTATTGTGGAGCATTAATGAGCGAAGGGAAACCGTTTGTCGGGCTTTTATTACTGAATATTTTTTATCAAGAGTGGCGTTGTTAATAGCCTGAGGTTATTACGCTTTCTGACATTAACGTGAGAGTGAGCAGCAGTAACGATAGCGGGAAAGGGGCGACTGGACCTGACGCCACTTTGAGCACCTTAAGGTCCAGTTATTATTACATTTAAATTTATAGTTATTATGAAACGCCTCAGTACTGCTTAACAAAAGAGTTAGGTCAACTGACCACTCTCACATCATGATTATCAGAGTCGCACCATGTGTTTTAGTGCCACGCTATTTTGAGTTGTCATGTTTTTTTTTAACCCAACCGGACAGCAGTGTTCGCAGCCCAGCGCGCTGGCATAAAATTTACGCGCTTGCTGGATGGCGGCATTTGGCGTGTAGAAAGTCCCAAGAAAACGGCGTGCCTCATCGGCGGGTAAGAACGGGCATCCCGTTGCATGTACTACATGGTTGTCGTTATAGCCGGCATGCTTATCGACGTAATAATAGAGTTCCATCTAACGTCCTCATTGCTGTGAAATAATAAAAGTCTAACTATTGTTGGAATGGAATGAATTATAGCGACGAATGGCCGTTTTGTTTTATTTGGGACTGTGAGATCGCCGGATGGCGTGGACTTGAGGAGAGAACGGGGCGCATTAGCCCCGTTTAACAGATGAAAGGTATTACAGTTTCCGGCACTGCAAACGCCAGCCGACCAGCAAAGCCATTAATAATAGCAGGCTAATGAATGCCGTTACGCCCATCCAGCCATAGTTGTGCCAGAACACGCCGCCCAAAGTACCCGCCACGCTGGATCCGACGTAATAGCTAAACAGATAGAGTGACGATGCCTGGCCTTTAGCACGGCGCGCACGCGGGCCAATCCAGCCGCTGGCAACAGAGTGTGCCGCAAAGAATCCTGCGGTGAACAGCATCATGCCGGGCAAAATCAGCCACAGTGAGTTAAACGCCGTTAGCAGCAATCCCGCCAGCATGATCGCAGTCGCGCCAATCATCACCGGACCGCGTCCAAAGCGGCTGGTCATTGCGCCGGCTTTCGGTGAACTCCACGAGCCGGTCAGATACACCACCGACAGCAATCCCACCACCGCCTGGCTCAGCGACCACGGCGCACTCAGCAAGCGATAGCCTATGTAGTTGAACAGCGTGACGAACGCGCCCATCAGCAGGAAGCCTTCAGCGAACAGCAGCGGCAGACCTTTGTCGCGCCAGTGCAGACGGAAGTTGATCAGCAAACTGCGCGGACGAAGCGAGGCCGGACGGAAATGACGGGAAGCAGGCAGGATTTTCCAGAACATCAGCGCGCCCGCCAACGCGAAGCAGCCAATAACGCCCACCGCAACGCGCCACGAGAAGAAATCGGTCAATACGCCCGTCAACAGACGTCCGCTCATACCGCCAATCGAGTTACCGCTGATATACAGCCCCATCGTAAAGGCGATAACGCGTGGATGAATCTCTTCACTCAGATAGGTCATGCCAACCGCCGCAACCCCGCTCAGTGACAAACCAATCAGCGCACGCATCAGCAAAATCCCTTGCCAGCTGCTCATGGTGGCGGAAATCAAGGTACAAATGGCGGCGAGCAATAGCGCGGTAACCATCACCGATTTACGCCCAATCGCATCTGACAGCGGCCCGGTAAACAGCAATCCCAATGCCATTAAGCCGGTCGATAGCGAGAGAGAAATACTGCTTTGCGCCGGGGAAACGCCAAATTGCTGCGATAGCACCGGCAGAATGGGCTGCACGCAATACAGCAGGGCGAATGTAGCAAGACCGGCGGAGAACAACGCCAGCGTCACGCGCATAAACTGCGGCGATCCGCGTTCAATCCATTCTGAAGGGGTTGCAGCTGGAGCAGGCTTTACGGACAACTCGTCTTCATCGAGTATCACCGCCTGAGAAGAGCGACTCACGGAACACCCTCGTTTGAACAATCATGCCGTTACTGTAGGAAAGGGCGAATAGGTTGTACAATATATTAATAATCTCAAATGAGACGTTTAAAATATGAATGTTGAGCTGCGTCATTTACGTTATTTCATTGCCGTCGCGGAAGAGCTGCATTTTGGCCGCGCTGCGCAGCGCCTGAATATTTCGCAACCGCCGCTAAGCCAGCAGATTCAGCAGCTGGAGCAGGAAATTGGCGCGCAGCTGTTTACCCGCACCAATCGCAGCGTACAGATCACGCCCGCCGGCGCGCTGTTTTTGCAGGATGCACGCGCCATTTTGTTACAGGTCGAGCAGGCCGCCCGCCGCGCCGCACGCGTGCATAGCGGGCAGGAAGGCGAATTGCGCATCGGCTTTACCTCCTCAGCGCCGTTTACCGGTCTGGTTTCTGACGCGCTGTACCAATTCCGCCAGCGTTGGCCGGAAGTGCACATTCAGATGCAGGAGAACAACACGCGGCAGCAACTTGCGCCACTTCATGACGATCGACTCGATCTCGGAGTGATGCGCAATACGCCGCTGCCCAGCGATCTACAGCACCGCGTGCTACTGCGGGAGCCGCTGTGCGCGGTAGTGCATTGGGCGCATCCGCTAGCCGATGCAGAGTCAATTTCCATTCAGGCGTTAGCCAACGAGCCGTTTGTATTTTTCGATCCGCAAGGCGGCACCGCGTTGTACGGTGAAATCCTGGCGCTGCTGCATCGCTATCAAATCAAACCTTTCATTACGCAGGAAGTGGGCGAGGCGATGACCATCCTTGGTCTGGTGGCGACCGGACTCGGCGTTTCCATTTTGCCGGCGTCGTTCCGCCGTGCGCGTCTGGCTGATGTGGTGTGGATCCCGTTGCAGGAGAGCGACGCGATTTCTGAAGTTTGGCTGGTCTGGTCGGCAACGCGAGAACCGACGGCGCAAATGACCAATATGATGTCGCTGATGCTACAAAATGCGGAGAATTGAACCAGTGGGTGAAGGTGGGCACAAACTTTATGTGCGATAAATCACATTTCTAATCAAATATTTGACGCTGCTGGGCAATCTGCATCACCATAGCTGCTGTTTATTTAGAAGCGCGAAAATAATGGGAGCAGGGCGTGAATCTGTACAGTCAACCTGGTCATATTGATCAGATAAAACAGACCAACGCAGGTGTGGTTTACCGACTGATTGACCTTTACGGCCCGATTTCGCGTATTGAGCTTTCTAAACGTGCCCAGTTAGCACCCGCCAGCATTACCAAAATCGTGCGTGAAATGCTTGATGCCCATCTGGTTCAGGAAACCGAATTTCAGGAGCCGGGCAGTCGCGGTCGTCCCGCAATTGGTTTGATCCTCGATACGCTCGCCTGGCACTATCTTGCCGTTCGCATTCAGCCCGGATTCATTACGCTGACGCTGCGCGATCTCAGCAGCCGCGCGCTGCAGGAAGATCGCCTGCCGCTGCACGCCAGCGCCGACAAACCGCTGCTGCAAACCTTGCACGAGACAGTGAATGACTTCTTTATTCGCCATCAAAGCAAGCTGGAGCGTTTAACCGCCATCGCCATTACCTTGCCAGGATTGATCAACGCCGCTTCTGGCGTGGTCCATCGTATGCCGGGTTATGACGTGCAGGATATGCCGCTGGGAGAAACGCTGGCGCAGCGCACCGGTTTGCCGGTGTTCGTGCAGCATGATATTTCCGCCTGGACCTTAGCCGAAGCGCTGTTTGGCGCATCCAGTGGCGCGCAACATGTAATTCAGATCGTGATTGATGAAACCGTCGGCGCGGGCGTGATCAGCGGCGGGCAACTGCTGCATAAAAATGGTCGTACGCTAGTGGAAATTGGTCATACGCAAATCGATCCTTACGGCCAGCAGTGTTATTGCGGCAATAACGGCTGTCTGGAAACCGTCGCCAGCATCGGAAGCTTGCTTAATCTCACCGCCCAGCGTTTGCCGTCGCAGCCGGACAGTGTATTGCATCAGGCACCGCTGACGATTGAGAGCTTATGCGCAGCCGCGCAGCAGGGCGATCGCCTGGCGCGTGATGTGATTGCGGGCGTCGGACATCATATTGGCCGCATGCTGGCGATGATGGTCAACATCTTTAATCCTCAACAAATCCTTATCGGTTCGCCGCTTAATCAGGCCGCCGATGTGCTGTTCCCTGCGGTGAGCAGTACCATTCGACAACAAGCCTTGCCCGCATACAGCAGTGAAATCCAGCTCACACCAACGGCTTTCAGCGATCCCGGCACCTTTGGCGGCGCCGCACTGATAAAAGACGCGCTCTATAGCGGCCATTTATTGGTAAAACTGTTGCAGGGATAATTACAGCTCACCTTAAGTTTGTCCTAACGCAATCTGCCCGCGAAAACATTTCCTTAAACTGCCTCCTTCGCACGTTACACATCGCTTTAATGAAGGAGGATAATGGTGAAAACGCTTTTTGTCACCGGTACCGACACCGCGGTGGGTAAAACCGTGGTATCACGCGCGTTATTACAGTGCTTTGCCAAGGCGAATCTGTGCGCCGCAGGTTTTAAGCCTGTCGCCAAAAGCGCGCAACTCACATCTGAAGGCTTACGTAATAAAGATGCCATGCTGTTACAGCAGGCTTCGGGTCTCGCTCTCACTTATTCCGCCGTCAATCCTATCGCCTTAGAAGAGGATGAAATCAGCACCAGCGCGTCGCAGCGTATTGATTATCCGTTGCTCAGTCGCAGTCTAAACGATTTGCAGCAGCGCGCCGCACGCGTGGTGGTGGAAGGTACCGGCGGCTGGCGCAGTTTAATGAACGACTTACAGCCTTTGTCCCACTGGGTACGGCAGGAGCATTTGCCGGTTGTGTTGGTTGTCGGCATTAAGGAAGGTTGCATCAGCCACGCTTTACTGACCGCCGAGGCAATTGCACAGGATGGATTGCAACTCGTGGGTTGGGTAGCAAACCGTATTAACCCCGGCCTGGCGCATTATGCTGAAATTATTGATGTTTTAAGTAACAAGTTAGCTGCACCTTTATTAGGCGAGTTGCCTTATCTGCCGCGCGCAGAACAGCGGGAACTGAGCGGTTATCTGGATATTTCGCTGCTCGATGACAATTCAACGCACGACAACAGTGCAAAGCCTGCGGCCTGATGAAACAAAGCGCCGCAAATGATCAATGGCTGAATCTAAGATTTCAGATCCAGCCATCCTCTTTAATGAGTTAATTCCCTAAATATTCAATATCTTAATTCAAATTTTCTTAAAACCCCTTGTTCTGGCGTGATTCATGCATCAGCGATTCTGATGAATATCTTGCCGGAGCACCTGTATGTCGCAATCAGATGAGAAAGGTTTGTTGTATGGGCTGAATGACCGTATCGGTCCATTGCCTGCATTTTGTGCCGCATTGCAACATGTGCTGGCCAGCGTGGTGGGCATCATTACGCCGCCGCTGATTATTGGTTCCGTATTGGGATTACAGGTGTGGATCCCTTATCTGATCAGCATGTCGCTGTTAGTTTCCGGTCTCGGTACTTTCCTGCAGGCGCGCCGCTTTATGGGCATTGGCGCAGGCATGATCTGCCTGCAGGGCACCAGCTTTGCCTTTCTCGGTGTGATTCTGTCGGGCGGATTGATGGTCAAAGCGCGCGGCGGTTCGCCTGAAGAGATCATGGCGATGATCTTTGGCTGCAACCTGGTGGCGGCGATGATTCCGATGTTGATCAGCCGCTGCATCGCGCCATTGCGCAAAGTGTTGACGCCGGTTGTTACCGGCACCGTTATTACCTTGATTGGTATCAGCCTGATCAAAGTCAGCATCACCGATTGGGCTGGCGGACATAACGCCAGCGATTTTGGCGCACCCGGCAATCTGGCGCTCGGTGCCTTGACGCTGCTGGTGATTATCGTACTTAACCGTTCGCAAAATCGCTGGACGCGGCTGGTTGCCGTGGTGGCAGGCATTGCCGCGGGCTGTATCGCTGCGGCGTTAACCGGCCATCTCACTATCAAGCCGATGGCCGATACGCCGTGGCTGGTACTGCCGACGCTGTTCCGTTTTGGTTTTGCTTTTGACTGGACCATCTTCATTCCCATCGCGCTGGTATCGGTGATTGCCGTGATTGAAGCGGTGGGCGACCTTACGGCGAACTGCATGTTGTCGCAGCAGCCGATTGAAGGCGAAGCGTTTGAGCGCCGCATGCAGGGCGGTATTTTCGCCGATGGCATCAGCTGCTTGCTTGCCGCCGTGTTCTCTGCCTTTCCCAACACCACTTTTGCGCAAAATAATGGCGTCATCCAGATGACCGGCGTCGCCAGCCGTTACGTTGGCATGGTGATCGGCGTGATGCTGGTGCTGCTCGGTATGTTCCCGGCGATTGGCTACATGCTGCAGCAGATTCCACCGCCAGTGCTGGGCGGCGCGACCATCGTGATGTTTGGGAGCGTGGTGGCGGCCGGCATCCGCGTGATGACGCAAACGCCGCTAGGCCGTCGCGAGATGTTAATCGTTGCCGTGTCGTTTGGTATCGGCTTGGGTGTCGAAGCGGTGCCTGAAGTACTGAAACAGTTCCCGACGCTGATAAGCAACCTGTTTGGTCACGCGGTGACTACCGGCGGGATGCTGGCGATTATTTTGAATGTCGTTTTGCCTTCAGAGCGCAGCGAAGCAGTCGCGGCAAAAACGGCTGAGGAGTCGCACTAACGTGCAGGGTGCATACGCAAGAAGAGGCGGCAGATCGTAAAGACGCCATAAACCATCCCTGGGGCTTGGCCCGCGCCATCCATGGCGCGGGACACGTTACTCTTCTGCCGCCTCTTCCTGCGTTTCAAGCATTGTGCGGTTTACGGATTCAACCGACGGCGCGTACGTCCAGAACTGAGATAATCGGCAATGTAATCCTGCGATATCTCGCCGCTATAACGACCTTCCTCATCGACGATCGGCATCCACACTGTGTTGTGTTCATACAGCTTCGACAGCACCACGCGCAGGTTCTCTTCCGCTTTGCCCGTCACTTTAAAGGTATGCAGCATCTCTTCGCAGCGGCCAGTGGCGCCGCGCGCTTCACGACGCTTCACAAATCCCAGCGGCTTGCCATCTTCATCAACCACCGTCACCGAACGCATATCGTTATCGTCCATGGTGGCGAAAGCTTCCTGCAGTGGCGTATTACGCTGCACGGTGATGGTGGGCTGCTGATCGGTGACATCGCCCGCCTGCACCAGTAACAAACGTTTCAGCGTACGGTCCTGACCGACAAAGGAGCCAACAAAGTCATTCGCCGGTTTGGCTAACAATTCATCCGGGCTGGCGCACTGCACAATTTTGCCCTGACCAAACACCGCAATGCGGTCGCCGAGCTTCAGCGCTTCATCAATATCATGGCTAACCAGCATCACGGTCTTCTTCAACTGGCGCTGCATCTCAAGGAATTCGTTCTGAATCACTTCACGGTTGATCGGGTCGACCGCACCGAAAGGTTCATCCATCAGCAATACCGGTGGATCCGCGGCCAGCGCGCGAATCACGCCAATACGCTGCTGCTGACCGCCGGACATTTCACGCGGATAGCGATGCAGGAACTTGGTCGGATCGAGCGCCACCATGCTCATCAATTCCGTGGCGCGTTCGCGGCAGCGCTTCTTATCCCAGCCCAGCATGCGCGGCACCACGGTAATGTTCTCCTCGATGGTCATGTTCGGGAACAGACCAATCTGCTGGATGACATAGCCAATATTGCGGCGCAGGGTGACGGTATCTTGTCCGCTGGTGTCTTCACCGTTGATCAAAATCCTGCCGCTTGAGGACGGAATCAAACGGTTAATCATCTTCAGGGTGGTGGTTTTGCCACAACCCGATGGGCCGAGCAGCACGCACATTTCCCCGGCAGGCACTTCAAGGCTGACGTTATCCACGGCATTGAGTGACGTGCCGTTCTTTTGCGTAAAGGTTTTCGTCAGGTTTTCCAGTTTTATCATTATCGAATCCCCTTAGGAGTCAGCGCCGACTGCAAACGGTGCAGCAGCCAATCAAGCACAATCGCGAGCAAACAAATCATCAAAGCACCGGCAATCAGCATGCGCACATCACTGCCGCTGATACCGTCGAGCAGTTGCAGGCCCAAACCGCCCGCACCAATCACGGCGGCAATCGCCATCACGCCGACGTTCATCACCACCGCCGTACGAATACCACCAAAAATCACCGGCAGCGCCATCGGAATTTCTACCCAGCGCAGACGCTGCCAGAAGGTCATGCCAATCCCGCGCCCGGCTTCACGCAGTCCGGGAGACAAATTCTCCAGCGCGGTGTGGGTGTTACGCACAATTGGTAGCAGCGAGTAGAGAAACACGGCGGTAATGGCGGGAAGGGCGCCAATGCCCTGACCGATCACAGAAAACAGCGGAATCATCAAACCAAACAATGCGATGGTTGGAATGGTTAACACAATGGTGGCGATGCCGAGCACCGGCGTGGCCAGCCACTTAAAGCGCACAATCAAAATGCCCAGCGGCACGCCAACGATAATGGCGAAACCAACCGCGACCAGCACCAGCCACGTGTGTTGCCAGGTGAGCGTCATCAAGGTGTGCCAGTTATTCATGATGTAATGCAAGGTATCCACAGCGCCTCCTTACAGCATGTTCTTGGATTGAAGGAAATCACGCGCCACCTGTTGCGGCGACTGATGATCAATATCGACACGCTTGTTCATCTCGGTGATCGCTTCGTCATTAATCAACGCGGAGAGCTGATTGAGCGCCGTATCCAAGCCGGGATGGCTCTCCAGCACATCCTGACGCACGACAGGCGTGACGTTGTAACTCGGGAAGAAGTGCTTATCATCCTCTAACACTTTGAGTTCAAACCCTTTCACGCGGCCATCGGTGGTGTAGATCAAGCCCGCGTCAACAAAGCCATCGCGAATCGCGTTGTAGACTAAGCCGGGATCCATCTGGCGAATCTGCGGACGGTCGAGCGGCATGTTGTAGGCTTTCTGCAACGGCTTCAGGCCATCGGAGCGGCCCGAGAATTCCAGGTCCAAGCCGAGTTTCCAGTTATGATCCGGATCGTTCTTGCGTACCTCTTCCAGCTTCGCCACCAGTTGCGACATGGTATTGATGCCTTCTTTGTCCGCGCGATCGCGTTGCATGGCAAACGCATAGGTATTGTTCATCGGTGCAGGATTGAGCCACACCAGGCCCAACTTCGCATCCAGCTGTTTCACCGTTTTATACGCGTCTTCGGTCGACATCGGCTTATTGATGTGGTTAAAGATGATCAGCGAAGTACCGGTGTATTCCCATGTCATATCAATCTGTTTATTGATCATCGCGTTACGACCAATAGTGGTGGCGATATTGGTCTTGGGGATCACCTGAAAACCTTTCTTTTGCAGCCAGATCACCGTCATCGCAGAGAGGATGTGCTGCTCCGTAAAGCTCTTGGTTGCCATGGTAATCGGGGTTGCAGCCGCGGCGCTTTGGCTGATTGCCAGCGTCGCGGTGAGTGCCAGCGCAGTACGTTTAACCCAGCGCGCCAGCTTATTGGCATTGGCCATCACAAAACTCCTTGTGTTAAGCCGCAGAGTGCGGGCTGAGATAACGTCCCAATGCCGCGAGCAGCATGTCGAGCACCAGCGCAACCAGCGCCGTGGCCACAGCGCCGAGGATCAGCGTAGGGAAGTCGTTGAGGTAAATGCCGGGGAAGATCAGCTCGCCAAAACTGCTGGCGCCAATCAGAAACGCCAAGGGCGCGGTGCCGACGTTAATCGCCGTGGCGATGCGCACGCCTGCCAGAATCACCGGCAGCGCATTGGGAATTTCCACCTGACGCAAACGCTGAAACTTCGTCATACCTATACCGTTGGCGGCTTCGATCAGCGACGGCGGTACCGCGCTTAAACCGGCAAAAGTATTACGCACAATAGGCAGCAGCGAGGCGAGGAACAGGGCAATCAGCGCGGGACGATCGCCGATACCGACAATCACCATCGCCAGCGCCAATACCGCCAGCGGTGGCAGCGTGTTACCCACGTTGAAGATTTGCATCACGTATTCTGCCCAGCGACGGGCAAACGGACGACTCAGCATGATCCCGCTGGGAATGCCCACCAGCAGCGCAAAGAACATTGACCAAAACACTAAAAACAGATGCTGCTGTCCGAGATACATCAAATCTTCCCGGCGGTCGCGCAGCGTATTCAGCCCCAGCCCCCAAACCAGCAGGGCAATCACCGCAACAATCGCGAGCAGAGCCAGCCCAGCGCGGCGGGCGAGCGATGCATTTTGCATAGCCAGTGTCTCCCTGATTCATAAAATCGTTCGATATGGTGACGTCATTCCCAGGATGGCGGCGCAGTGTTAAAACGTACACATACGAAAATCCTTCACCCCGTTAAATTGCAGTTAAAATGACTGTTAGCAGATGCTTTTTCAGTGAATAACTGGAAAGCACCGCTTAGACCTATAGCAATGCTTGTCGATAAGCGCCAGTTTTTGCGGCAAAATCAGACAGATAGAAATAATCAAAAATCGCATCTAACCCGCATGGAATAAGGCATCATCCGACAATAAAAAATTTTCATCGAAATAAGTGACGACGTCACTAATGGGGCGCACGCAGAGGAAACTGGTCTGGTAAATTTTCAGCTAGCCTTGTTAGAAATTAGGGAGACATATGACTGAAACTGCAGAATTGAACACGGAACATCGCCACTGGATTCTCATCGGCTGCATGCTCGCTATGTTTATGGCGGCGATTGAAGTCACCATCGTGGCCACCGCGATGCCGACCATCATTGCCGATCTTGGCGGCTTTTCGCAGTTTGGCTGGGTATTTTCCATCTATTTACTGACGCAAGCCGTCAGCGTGCCGCTGTATGGCCGACTGGCAGACATGTGGGGCCGCAAACGGCTGCTGTTTATAGGTGTTTCGCTGTTTTTGCTGGGATCGATTCTGTGCGGATTCGCCCACAGCATGACGTGGCTAATCCTGTTTCGCGCTTTTCAGGGTTTAGGTGCCGGCGCGATTATGCCGCTGACCTCCACCATTGTGGCGGACGTCTATTCGCCGCGCGAACGCGCCAACGTCCAGGGCTGGCTCTCCAGCGTCTGGGGCGTGGCGGCAATCATCGGTCCGCTGAGCGGTGCGTGGCTGGTGCAGCACTTTAGCTGGTCGGTGATTTTCTGGGTCAACGTGCCGATTGGCGCCATCGCCATGCTGCTGCTGGCGCGTTTTCTTCCGTCGCGCGAACAAAATCAGGCCACCACGCTCAATCTCACCGGCAGCTGCTGGCTGATGATCTGCGTAACGGCGTTGCTGGTCGCGCTGTTGCAGGCAGAAGTGCTCGGCTTCTGGCTGGTGCCGTTCCTGCTGCTGGCGGTCATCGCCGCCTGGCGTTTAAAACAGCATGAACAGCGTGCCGATGCGCCGCTGTTTCCGCTGGAAATCTGGCGCAGTCGGCTCATCGTCGCTGGCAACATCGGCAACCTGATTATCGGTGCCAGCATGATGGGCATCAGCGCCTTTCTGCCGACGTGGATTCAGGGCATCACCGGCGGCACGCCGCTGCAGGCCGGCAGCGCACTGGCGATGATGTCGATTGGCTGGCCGCTGGCCAGCACCTTAAGCGGCAGGTTGATGCTCATCACCTCCTATCGCTTCACCGCGCAGTTGGGCGCGCTGCTGCTGATTGCGGGCAGCGCGTTGCTGCTGTTACTACGCAGCGACAGCTCGATCATGCAGGCAGGATTCACCGCCTTTGTGATTGGCACCGGCATGGGCATGACCAGCACCACGTTTCTGGTATCGGTACAGAACCATGCGCATTACGACATTCGCGGCATTTGCACCGCCTCAATTATGTTTAGCCGCATGATCGGTTCGGCGATTGGTACCGCGTTATTGGGCGCGGTGCTGAACCTCAACTTGTCGCTGCGGCTGCCGCAGGCGGACGATCCGATGCAGAAAATCATGTCGCACGAAAGCCGTCAGGCGCTGCCGGAGGCGACATTGCATGACTGGACCGGACAAATCGCCAGCTCATTACATTGGGTATTTGTGGTGTCATTGCTGATTGCGCTGTTAACGCTGTGGGTGGCGTGGATGATGCCGCGGCAAAGGCCGGAAGTGGAGTAAAAGCAGGGCGGCCAGAGAGCCGCCCGAAGGTTACTGCGCTGGCGTATCCTGAGAGCTGCCCGCGCCGTCTGGCACGGTGCTGTCACCATCACGGCCAGTTTTCTTGTAGACGATTTTCTGTGTGTCGTTCTCGCAATGACCCACTACCTGACCGCCGACCTGATCGGCTTGATCATTGGCCACGATATCCAGCGTGAAGTCCGATTCGGCGACGCCGTTGTTAATGATTTTTTTGCTGATGTCCGCTTTGACACTTTCACAAGAAGCCTGCGCCAATACCGGCAGCGACAACATCGCCATCAGCAGAACTGCATTACGTTTTTTCATCATTCACTCCTTTGGTCAGAAATCCTGTCAAAACTATAGCAGTGATAAACGATTAGGGTGCAAGTGGACGTCCGGTGCGGCGGTCAAGGCAGCGCAGCGTGTTCGGTTCCCAATAGGCATTAACGTTGTAGCTCTTTTCGCAGGAGTCGCGGGTATCAAAGGCTTTGTCCGCTTTATCGAACTCTTTCTCGACGCGCGTATTGACCTTGTTGCGCAGGTTTTTGGTATCGTTCCACTGCTCTTTGCTCTGGCGCGCGGCTTCATTACTCGAGGCGCTGCTGCCATCTTCAATAATCAGGCGATCGGTTTTGGCCGAAGCGATGGGCGCAGCCATTAACAGGCTAGAAGTCACCACGGTAGCCAGCAGGGCGGAAAACAGTTTTTTCATCGTCATTTCCTTCAGTTAACACCAGCACAGCCGGGATCGCGGCTGTAACAACCATGGGCGCTAGTATATCATCGCTGCTTCTTTGCTCACCAGCGGTGAGCGCTTTGTTTAGCTTAGCGAGAGATTTTCTATGCTGGTAAAAACCGCCTTGCTGTTTTTTATCACTGCGATAGCGGAAATTGTTGGCTGTTTCCTGCCGTGGCTGTGGTTGAAGAAGGGCATGACGGCCTGGTTGCTGGTGCCCGCCGCAGCGAGTCTGGCGCTGTTTGTCTGGTTGTTGACGTTGCATCCCGCCGCGAGCGGACGCGTTTATGCGGCCTATGGCGGCGTATACGTGCTGACGGCGCTGATCTGGCTGCGCGTGGTGGATGGCGTAAAACTGAGTACGTGGGATTGGGTCGGCGCGCTGGTCGCCTTGAGCGGCATGTTAATCATCGTGACGGGTTGGGACCGCGCGTAATAATCGGCCACACAGGCGTTCGATATTAGGGGAAACATCCCGATGAGGTCGTAGCGGCGAAAGCCGCCGGAGCGCCTCACGGGATGGTCGCCCCGGGTATCTCGATCAAAAAGCGTATAACCGCAATTAACCTTTATGTACTTTCAGTCCTGCGGTGGTTTGCGTCACCGGCATAATCTCCAGCGTATTGATGTTGACGTGCTTCGGCAGCGTCGTCACCCAATAGACCGCTTCGGTCACATCTTCCGCCGTCAGTGCGGTGGTGCCTTCGTAAACCTGGCCCGCTTTATCGTCATCGCCCTTGAAGCGCACGTTTGAGAACTCGGTGCCGCCCACCAAACCTGGCTCGATATCGGTCACGCGCAGCGCGGTGCCATGCAGGTCGGTACGCAGATTCAGGCTGAACTGGCGCACGAATGCTTTGGTCGCGCCATACACGTTGCCACCCAAATAAGGCCAGCTGCCGGCAATCGAACCGATATTCACGATATGACCGACGTTGCGCTCAACCATTGCAGGCAGCACCGCACGCGTCATGTACACCAAACCTTTGTTGTTGGTGTCGATCATATTTTCCCAGTCTTCGATATTGGCTTTGTGCGCCGGTTCCACACCCAACGCCAGGCCAGCATTGTTAACCAGCACATCAATATTGCGCCATTCAGCGGGCAGGGAGGCGATCACTTCATCGATGGCGGCGCGATTACGCACGTCCAGCTGAACGGTATATAGATTGTCGCCCAGCTCATCTTTCAACTCTTTTAAGCGCTCAGCGCGACGTCCGCTGGCGATCACTTTGTGACCTGTAGCAATGAAGCGGCGGGTGATACTTTGACCAAAACCAGCAGTTGCGCCAGTAACAAAAATAATCATCTCACTGTTCCTTAAACGATTTCAGGTTATCAGCCACACCTTAGCATTAACCTCGAACCCATGCTCATGAAAACCAAAAGGAGCGTGTTGCAGGATTTTTCCTGCACATTACGAGTGCATTAGCGCACCACAAAGACGCATCTCATCAGGCGATAAACACGCCATGCCCGACAAAACTCGCCGCAATGTTAAATCGCAACCGTTTGCGATAGCAGGCAACCGGTTGCGCATACGGTTGCTCGCCAAGCTTGACACAAAAACCCATCAAATCAACCTATTATATTGAAAGTAAACAGTATTTTTTGTTCTTTGCATTGGCATGCGCTTTGCAAACTATCTTTAAGGCAATTACCTGCACTAATAAAAAAGCACCAAGGAACCATTATGCCTTACGCACCCGAAACGCTGCTGCGCGCCAGCTTCTTTGATTTTACCGCTCTGGCCGCGCAGCCAGACGACATCGCTGCCAACGCGCGCTATCTCGAAGATGGCTTATTAACGCTGCGTGACGGCAAAGTGGTCAGCCTTGAAAGCTGGCAAATCGCGGAAGGGCGCGTCGATCCGACGCGCGTCACCGATCTGCGCGGCAAACTGATCGTGCCCGGCTTTATCGATACCCATATTCATTACCCGCAAACCGAGATGATCGGCGCCTTTGGCGAACAGCTGCTGGAGTGGCTCAACCAATACACTTTCCCGGTGGAGAGCCAATATCACTGTCCCGATCACTCGGCAAAAATGTCGGCGTTCTTCCTGCATCAGCTGCTGTCGAACGGCACCACCACCGCGCTGGTGTTCGGCACCGTGCATAAGCAGTCGGTCGATTCGCTGTTCAGCGCCGCGCAGCAGCTGGATATGCGGCTGATCGCTGGCAAAGTGATGATGGATCGTAACGCGCCGGAATACCTGACCGAAACGCCAGAAGAGAGCTATCAGCACACGCGTGAACTGATTGAGCGCTGGCATCAGCGCGGTCGCCTGAGCTATGCGCTCACACCGCGTTTTGCGCCGACCTCGTCGCCAGAACTACTGGATAAAGTGCGTCAGCTGCGCGAGGAGTTTCCTGATGTCTGGATGCACACGCACTTGAGCGAAAACCAGCAGGAGATCGCCTGGGTAAAAGCTTTATTCCCGGAGCACGCAGGCTATCTTGATGTCTATCATCACCACCAACTCACCGGCAAACGCAGCGTGTTCGCGCACTGCCTGCATCTGGAAGATCAAGAGTGGCAATGCCTGCATGACACCGATTCATCGATTGCCTTCTGCCCGACGTCAAACCTGTTCCTCGGCAGCGGCTTATTCAACATCAAACGCTGCTGGCAGCAGGGCGTGCGCATGGGCATTGGCACCGATGTTGGCGCAGGCACTACCTTTAATCTGCTGCAAACGCTGGGCGAAGCCTACAAAGTCGGCCAGCTACAGCAGTACAAACTCAGCGCCTGCGAAGCGTTTTATCACGCCACCTTAGGCGGCGCGCACGCGCTCGATCTGGATGACGTTATCGGCAACTTCAATCCCGGCAAAGAGGCCGATTTCGTGGTGCTCGATGCGGCGGTATCGCCGCTGCAGAAGCTGCGCAATGCCAACAGCAAAGACATCTGGGAGCGGCTGTTTGTAATGATGACGCTTGGCGACGACCGCAACATCGCGCAAACCTGGGTGAGCGGCAAGCCGGTTTGGCAGCGCGAAAGTGAGGAGCAAATCGCATGATCCAGTTCTTACTCAACGATCGTTTAATCACCGAACGCGAGCTTGATCCCAATCTCACCGTGCTTAACTACCTGCGCGGGCAGCAGCAGCGTCGCGGCACCAAAGAGGGCTGCGCGTCTGGCGATTGCGGTGCCTGCACCGTCACGCTCGGTAAAGTGGTGGACGGACAAATGCAGTATCAGGCGGTGAACAGCTGTTTGACGCTGGTCAGCAGCCTGCAAGGCAAGCAACTGATTACGGTGGAAGATCTCAAACAGGGCCGCGAACTGCACAGCGTGCAGCAAGCGATGGTGGATTGCCACGGCTCGCAATGTGGTTACTGCACGCCGGGTTTCGTGATGTCGCTGTTTACCCTGCAGAAAAACAGCGCTGGCTGGGATCGTCATCAGGCGGAGCAGGCGCTGGCGGGCAATTTGTGTCGTTGCACCGGCTATCGTCCGATAATGGATGCGGCGCAGCAGGCGTGTGAACAACCTGATGCGGATGCCTTCAGCGCCAATGCACCCGCGCTAGTACAGCGTTTACAGGCGCTCAGCAACGATGAAGTACAGATCATCGAAGCCGCGGGCAGCCGCTGCTATCTGCCAAAAACCGTCGCGCAACTCGCCGAGCTCTATCAGCAACATCCTGAAGCCCGTTTGGTGGCTGGCGGCACCGATCTGACGCTGAAAATCACCCAGCAATATCAGCGCTTGCCGCTGCTGATCGCGCTGGATCAGGTGGATGAGTTGAAGGTCTGCCATGAAGATGAAACGCATCTTTATCTCGGTGCCGCCGCCTCATTGCACCATTGCTATCAGTTTTTAGCGCAGCACATTCCGGCGTTTAGCAGCATGCTGGAGCGTTTTGCCTCGTTGCAAATTCGTAATCAGGGCACGCTCGGCGGCAACATTGGTAACGCATCGCCGATTGGCGATTGCGCGCCGATGCTGCTGGCATTAAATGCGCGTCTGGTTTTGCAGCAGGGTGAAAAGAGGCGAGAAGTGCCGCTCGATCAATTCTTTATCGCCTATCGTCAAACGGTCTTGCTGCCGGGTGAATTCATTCGCAGTATCACCATTGCTAAAGTGACGGTGTCACCCAACTTTGCGGCGTGGAAAGTGGCTAAACGGCTGGATGATGATATTTCCGCGGTTTTCGCCGCCATCAATCTGCAAATTGAGGAAGGTGTGATTGTGGAAGCACGGCTCGCCTTTGGTGGTATGGCCGCCACGCCGAAACGCGCGCTGGCGGCTGAAGCACAATTGCTGGGTCAGCCGCTGAATCTCAGCGCCATCGAAAAAGCCTGTAGCGCGCTGAGTGAGGATTTCCAGCCGCTGAGCGACTTCCGCGCCAGCGCCGATTATCGCCTGCAGGTGGCGCGCAATCTGTTGCGCCGCTACTACGCGCAAGCGTCTGGCGAGCTGACCATTACCGAGGTATCGCGCTATGTCTCATAACCGTCCGGAACTGAACGAAACGCTGCTGAAAACCCAGTTCGCCACCGGCATGCAAACGGGCGTGGGGCGCAGCAATAAACACGAAAGTGCCGACAAGCATGTCTCCGGTGAAGCGCTGTATATCGACGACAAGCCGGATCTACCGGGATTGCTGCATCTCTGTCCGCGTCTGAGCGAGCACGCGCATGCGCGCATCACCAAGCTGGATGTGCAGCCGTGTTACGCGGTGCCGGGCGTGGTCAGCGTGCTGACGTGGCGTGATGTGCCGGGCCTCAATGATGTCGGTCCGCTTGAGCCGGGCGATCCGCTGCTGGCGCAGGACAAAATCGAATATTTCGGTCAAATCGTCATTGCCGTCGCCGCTGATTCACCGGAAGCGGCGCGTGCCGGGGCCGCAGCGGCGATTGTTGAGTATGAAGCGCTGCCGGCGGTGCTCGACGTGCGTGAAGCGCTGGAACAGCGTTTCTTTGTGCAGCAGCCGCACATTCACCAACGCGGCGATGCCGAAGCCGCGCTGGCGCGGGCGTCACGCCGGATTCAGGGCGAATTTCACATCGGCGGTCAGGAACATTTCTATCTGGAAACCCAGACGGCGCTGGTGATCCCCGGCGAAGATGACAGCTTGCAGGTGTTCTCCTCGACGCAAAACCCCACCGAAGTGCAGAAGCTGGTGGCGGAAGTGATGGGCATCACCATGAACAAAGTCACCATTGATATGCGGCGCATGGGCGGCGGCTTTGGCGGCAAAGAGACGCAAGCGGCGGGCGTGGCGTGTTTGTGTGCCATCGCCGCCCGTCAGCTGCGTAAACCGGTAAAAATGCGCCTGGCGCGCCGCGACGACATGCAGATCACCGGCAAACGCCATCCGTTTTATGTCCGCTACGATGTCGGTGTTGATGACGACGGTCGCTTCTGCGGCGTGAAGATCGATCTGGCTGGCAACTGCGGTTATTCGCTCGATCTCAGCGGATCGATTGTCGATCGCGCGATGTTCCACGCCGATAACGCTTATTACCTCGGTGATGCGCTGATTACCGGCTATCGCTGCCGCACGCATACCGCCTCGAACACCGCGTACCGTGGCTTCGGCGGGCCGCAAGGCATGGTGGCGATTGAGCAGATCATGGATCACGTCGCGCGCGAAGTTGGGCTGGATCCGCTCGAACTGCGCAAACGTAACTATTACGGCAAAACCGATCGCAACATCACCCATTACCACCAGCAGGTGGAAGACAATCTGCTGGATGAGATGACGGAGCAATTAGAAACCAGCAGCGAATACGCCGCGCGCCGTCGTGAAATCAGCGCGTTTAACGCCAGCAACCGTTTTATGAAACGCGGACTGGCGCTGACGCCGGTGAAATTCGGCATCTCTTTTACCTCCAGCTTCCTCAATCAGGCGGGCGCGCTGATTTTGATTTACACCGATGGCACGGTGCAGCTCAATCACGGTGGCACCGAAATGGGTCAGGGCTTAAACACCAAAGTGGCGCAGATTGTGGCGGAAGTGCTGCAAATTGATATCAGCCAGATTCAGGTGACCGCCACCGATACCGGCAAAGTGCCCAACACCTCGCCAACCGCGGCGTCCAGCGGGGCCGATCTCAACGGCAAAGCGGCGCAAAACGCCGCGCAAATCCTGCGCGATCGCCTAACCGAGATGCTGTGTCAGCAACATCAATGCGCGGCAGACGCGGTGCATTTCAGCAACGGCATCGTGCGCGTCGGCGAGAAACACTTCACCTTCGCCCAGGTTGCACAGCAAGCGTGGCTTAATCAGGTGCCGCTTTCTGCCACCGGTTTCTACACAGTGCCGGGCATCCATTACGATCGCGCCGCCGGACGCGGCAAACCGTTCTATTACTTCTCCTACGGCGCGGCTTGCTGTGAAGTGCTGGTGGATACGCTGACCGGCGAATACCGTTTGCTGCGCGCCGATATTTTGCATGACGTGGGCGCGTCGCTGAATCCGGCCATTGATATCGGCCAGGTTGAGGGCGGTTTTGTGCAGGGCATGGGCTGGCTCACCTGCGAAGAGCTGGTGTGGAACGACAAGGGCAAATTGCTCACCGATGGCCCGGCCAGTTACAAAATCCCGGCGATCAGCGATGTGCCGAGCGATTTGCGCGTCACGCTGGTTGAGAACCGCAAAAATCCGCAGGACACGGTATTCCACTCCAAAGCCGTCGGCGAACCGCCGTTCATGTTGGGCATCGCCGTGTGGTGCGCGTTGCAGGATGCAGTAGCCAGCGTCGATAACTATCGCCGCCATCCGCAGCTGGACGCGCCCGCCACGCCGGAGCGGGTGTTCTGGGGGATTCAGCGCTTATCAGGAGCGGACCATGATTTATCATGACTGGATCAGCGTGTTACACAGCCTGCGGGAAAAACGTGAAAGCTGCGTGCTGATCACCGTGCTCAGCGAGCGGGGCTCCGTGCCGCGCGATCGCGGCAGCAAAATGGTGGTCAGCGCCAGCGACACCTTTCTCACCATTGGCGGCGGCCATCTTGAGTATCAATGCATTGCGCAGGCGCGAGAGATGCTGCAGCAGCGCTGCACTCAACCGCGCAGTGAAGAGTTTGCGCTGGCTGCGCGTCTCGGCCAATGCTGCGGCGGCCATGCCACTTTGCTGTTTGAACCGCTGATGCAGCAGCAGCCGGAAATTCAGGTATACGGCGCAGGCCACGTTGGCCAGGCGCTGGTAAATCTACTCGCCACTTTGCCGTGCCACATTACCTGGATTGATAGCCGCGCCGCGCAGTTTCGCGCCGTGCCGCCCGGCGTGACGGTGCGCCAGGTTGAGGATCCGATTGACTGCGTGCAGGAAGCCGCGCCAGAAAGCTATTTTGTGGTGATGACGCACGATCATCCGCTCGATCTGGCGCTCAGCGAAGCGATCTTGCGGCGTGGCGATTTTCGCTATGCTGGCGTGATTGGTTCTGCCACTAAAGCCCAGCGCTTTCGCTATCGCTTAGAGGGCAAAGGCATTGCGGCAGATTCTCTCGCACGTTTGCGCTGCCCGATTGGTTTGGCAGATGTGAAGGGCAAGTTGCCGGCGGAAATTGCCGTCGCGGTGGCGGGGGAAATCATCAGCGTTTATCAGCAGCAGGCGATAAGTTGTTGAGTGACGAGGAAACTGCCAGGATAGAACCATCCCGCCGCCACCGTGCGGCGTTGCTGATTATCAGGAGCGATAATGAATTCACGAGCCAATCCGTTTTTCACCGCCAGCACCTTGCCGTATCAAACCCCACCATTTGACCAGATTCAGGAAGAGGATTTTCTGCCGGCGCTGGAAGCGGGGATTGAAGAGAAACGGCGCGAAGTAGCGGCGATCGCCAGCAATCCTGAGGCGCCAACCTTTGCTAATACCTTTGAGGCGCTGGAGCGTAGCGGCCAGTTGCTGAAGCGCGTGAATCTGGTGTTTGGTGCCATGACTTCCGCCAACACCAGCGATCGCCTGCAGGAAATCGATGAACTGATTACCCCGCAGCTCACCGCGCTCAATGATGAAATCTGCCTGAACAGCCAGCTGTTCGCTCGCCTCGACACCGTTTACCAGCATCGCGGTTCGCAGTGTCCGGATGCCGAAGCGATGCGACTGGCGGAAGTCACCTGGCAGCATTTCCAGCTGGCCGGAGCAAGCCTGAGCGAAGCGGATAAAACCCAGCTGCGCGCCTGCAATCAAGAGCTGGCGAGCCTCAGCACCCGTTTCGGCAACAAGTTGCTGGCGGCCACCAAAGCCGGTGCTTATGTGGTGAGCAATGTGGCGGCGTTGGCCGGATTAAGCGAAGAAGAGCTGGCGCACGCTAAAGCGGCGGCCGAAGCGCGCGGCTTGCACGGCGAATGGCTGATTGCGCTGCAAAACACCACGCAGCAACCGGCGCTGCAGGCGCTGGAAGTGCGCGCCACGCGTGAAGCGCTGTTCCAGCAGGCGCTAACGCGCAGCGAGCAGCGCGATGATAACGACACGCGCGACATCGTGTTACGCATGGCGCAACTGCGCGCGCAGCAGGCGAGTTTGCTCGGTTTCAAAACCTATGCCGAGTGGAGCATGCAGGATCAGATGGCGAAAACGCCGGAGGCGGCTTTTGCCTTTATGCGCAATATCGTTCCTGCCGCGCGAGCCCGCGCTGAACGTGAAGCTGCCGACATCCAGCAGGCAATTGAAGCCGCGCATCACAGTTTTCCGCTGCGCGTCTGGGACTGGAATTTCTATGCCGAGCAAGTACGCAAAGCCCAATATGCGCTGGATGAGAGCCAAATCCGCCCGTACTTTGAGCTGAACAACGTGCTGGAAAAAGGTGTGTTCTGGTCGGCCAGCCAGCTGTTTGGCATTCGCTTTAGCCAACGCCACGATCTGCCGGTTTATCATCCGGACGTTAACGTTTACGAGATTTTCGATGCCGACGACACGCCGCTGGCGCTGTTCTACACCGACTTCTTCAAACGTGATAACAAAAGCGGCGGCGCGTGGATGAGTAATTTCGTTGACCAAACCACGCTGCTCGGCACCAAACCGGTGATCTACAACGTGTGCAACTACACCAAGCCGCAAGTTGGCCAGCCGGCGCTGCTGAGCTGGGATGAGGTGATCACGCTGTTCCACGAGTTTGGTCATGCGCTGCACGGCTTGTTCGCCACGCAACGCTATCCAAGCTTGTCGGGCACCGCCACGCCGCGCGACTTTGTCGAGTTCCCGTCGCAGATTAATGAGCATTGGGCCAGCAACGAAGCGGTGTTTGCCAACTATGCGCGCCACTACAAAACCGGTGCGGCGATGCCAGCTGAGCTGCGCGACAAGATGGTGCGCGCCGCGAAGTTCAACAAAGGCTATGACATGACCGAGCTGCTCGCCGCCGCGCTGCTGGATTTGCAGTGGCATTCACTGACCACGCACGACAATCCGCAAGACGTTAGCCACTTCGAGCTGCAGGCGCTGGCCGCCGAAAACATTGCGCTGGCGACGGTTCCGCCTCGCTATCGCTCCAGCTATTTCCGCCACATCTGGGGCGGCGGTTATGCAGCCGGTTATTACGCCTATATCTGGACGCAGATGCTCGCCGATGATGGCTATCAAGCCTTTGTGGAACGTGGTGGATTAACGCGTGAAAACGGTCAGCAGTTCCGCGAGCATATTCTGTCACGCGGAAACAGCACCGATTTGCAGCATCTGTGGCTGGCGTGGCGCGGCAAAGAGCCGGAAATCGGCCCAATGCTAAAAAACCGTGGACTGGAAGGGGCATAACTCACCACTGTTTTCGTAGGGTGCGCATTTATGCGCACATTGTTACCATAAATGGCGACCCTACAAAAAATGCATAGGCGGCCTCATTTACCCGAACGGGCCATCTTCAATGGTATCGCACATGCCGGGCAGCACTCGCTCGCCGAATCGACCCAATGCTGAAAAACCGTGGACTGGGAGGGGCATAACTCACCGCTGTTTTCGTAGGGTGCGCATTTATGCGCACCTGGTCACCATAAATGGCGACCCTACAAAAAATGAATAGGCGGCCTCATTTACCCGAACGGGCCACCTTCAATGGTATCGCACATGCCGGCCAGCACTCGCTCGCCGGTTTCGTTTTTCAAATCCGCATACCACGCCGCCGTCACTTCTGCGTCTTTCGCGTGCGTCACATCGCAACGCTTGCGGGCTTTCAACACCAAATCTTTGGTGCGCTCCACGCGACGGGCTTCATAACGCAATAACGCATCCTCAATCCCCAAAGAGTGTGACGCCAGCGTCTGCGCCAGCACCACCGCATCTTCCATTGCCGCACAACCGCCTTGCCCGATATCCGGCGTGGTGCTGTGTGCGGCATCGCCAAGCAACGCCACGCGACCTTTAACAAAACGGCTAAACGGTTCGATATCGTGGATTTCCACGCGGTTGGTGGTTTCCGGATTGAGGCGTTCAATCAGACGCTGCACTGGTTCGGCCCAGCCGCTGAAGTAGCCTTTGAGATCGCTTTTCAGCGTTGCACGATCTTCCGGCAAGCCTTTTGGCAGCGGAACATCAAAGAAGAAGTAGAAGCGGTTATCGCTGACCGGCATCAGCGACACACGTTTGCCTTCGCCGACAAAAGTGGTCCACTGATCGGCAGGTGCGATCGTTTCATCAATCGTCACCAGTCCGTTCCAGTTGACGTATCCGGCATAACGACGTTCCACGTTTTCGCCCAGCACATAGTGGCGAATCACCGAATGCGTACCATCGGCGGCAATCAGGAAATCGCCTTCGGCCTGGCTACCGTCATCAAACCAGGCGGTGACGCCATGCTCAGTTTGCTCAACCTGCGTAACGCGTTTGCCAAAGCTAATGCGCGAACGTCCGTAGGTATCGATCAGCATCGCCTGCAATTCCGCGCGCGCCACCGGATAGGGATATTCACCCACCTGTTGCACCAGCGGTTTCATGCTGAAGCGGGTGAGGGTGCTGCCGCTGTGCGCATCGTTGTAGGCCATAAACGCCATGTTGCCGCCCAGCGCGCGCAGCGGATCTTTCATGCCCAACGCATTGAGGCATTTCACGCCGTTGGGCCAGATAGAGATCGCCGCACCCACCGGCTTCATCTCTTTTACTGCTTCAAACACCGCCGTGTCAAAACCCGCTTTCTCCAGCGCAATCGCAGCACTCATACCGCCAATGCCCGCGCCAATCACAATCGCTTTCATATTCGTCTCCTTTGCTATGCAGTAGAGACTGCAACTTTTGTACCAGGTTGGAGGATTTACCGAATAGGGTCTAACTCGTTGATTTTACACCAACGAAGCAGCATCTAATCTTGCAGCTCTGCACTACAGTGGCGCACACCCATGCACTGCAGCAGAGCAACTTCCATGAAATAGTGAATCGATTGTTTCAACATGGTAATTGGCTCGGCAGCAGCCATACTCATTACACCCGTTCTGCGAGGACTCAATCATGAAATGGATAATGGCTTTTGCCTTGCTGTTCAGCGTCAGCGTGCTGGCACAACCGCAATGGCAGCCGGAGCGAAAAGCGCCGGTGGTGCAGCTGACGCCAATTGCCGCCAAGTGCGATGTTTCAGCCTGTCAGCAAAACTGTTATGTGCAGCAATCACAGTGTAAAAACGACAATAACGGCGGCTGCGGCTCGCTGGCACAAATTTGCGTACAAAACTGTGCCAGTCAGTGTCGTTAAGTGAAATAAATCTGTCATAACCGAGTGCTAGCGTGTTTCCCCGGCAAGGTAATATTTTGATAACAGGGGAAAATAATGAAAACCCGCTTCACACTGATTGCAACGGTTCTTCTGCTGGCACAGCAGGCACATGCGGTTTCACTGCCCGATGCGGCCGCGCTGGCAGGCTTAACCTCCACCGGTTCTACCTCCGCTTATAGCGATCTTGAGCAGCAATCTTTATTGGCTGAACGTCAGGCGCTGCAAGGCGACAGCAGCACGTTGACGCGCGAGCAACTGGAAAAAGCCAAACAGAGCGCGAAACAGGCTGACACGCAGTGGCTGAAAAACAGCGGCTACGATTTCAAAACCAAACAGAATCAGCAGGCCGGAATTGCGCTGCTGTCGGGCTTTAGCGCGTTGCCCGCCAGCGTGCTCGATGCCAGCCAGGCCACAGTTACCAATATCAATCTGAACGCCACGCAAAATGTGCGTCATCAGGCGTTGGCCGATGCGGAAGCGATTGGCTATCTCTATTTCCTCTCCGATGCGCTCGGCCCGCGTCTCGGCAAAGCCTTCCTCGCGGCTTACGACAAAGGTGAGATCGGCAAAGCCGCCGCGCTGATCAAAGCCAGTGAAGTCAGCACCAGCGCGGCGAAAAAGCACTTTAACTATCCGCGACCGTTCCTGCGCGAGGGCAACAGCATTCATCTGGTGCCGGACGATGTGGTGGTAAAAGACAACGTGCGTTACACCGCCGACGGCGGCTCTTTCCCGAGCGGCCATACCAACACCGGTTATACCGATGCTTTGTTGCTGGCCGAAATGGTGCCGGAGCGTTTTGAAGCATTGGTGACGCGCGGCGCACGCTACGGTTATTCGCGTTTAGTGTTGGGCGTGCATTACCCGCTGGATGTGATGGGTTCGCGCATGGTGGCGCAGCGCAACGTGGCGAACTATCTCAACGATGCGCGCTATCAGGCGTTGTTTAGTGAAGCTCGCGATCAGCTGCGTGCCGCGCTGGAAAAAGAGTGCGGCACGTCACTGGCGGAGTGTGCGCGCAGCAATGGCAAGGACGATCCGTATCGTTCACCGGCGATGAAGCAGTTCTATCGTTTCACCATGAGTTACAACCTGCCGAAAGCCAATGTGCAGAATACGCCTGTAAAAGTCCCGCAGGGCGCGGAGATCCTGCTGAAGACCGCGTTGCCGCAGCTGTCTGATGCGCAGATTCGTAGCCTGATGGTGAAAAGCGCGCTGCCAAACGGCTATCCGCTGTCCGGCAGTGATGCGGATCAGTCATTCTGGCAACGTGTAGATTTGACGGCGGCGTATGCTTTAGCGAAACCGGCTCGTTGATATGCAGGTCGCCATAAATGGCGTAATGCTCGTCAGTAAAGACATGAAAATCCCTCATTACCGAGAGCACACATTGTAGCGGCGCAATTCATTGCGCGATAAATCGCGCCGCTACGGAAGGTGCGGTGATTTGATACGGTGATTAACTGAGCAGCATTACGGCATGAATGGCTACCTTACGAAACCTCGTCATTCTTTTATCCGGCGATCAAGCGCGAAGGGCGCTGAAGTGGCTTGTGCAATGAGGGTGGCAGCGGCGGGATGGTCGGGATTGAGAATGGCGTTGTCTTCGCCGGTCAAAATGCTGGGTACCGTTAACAGCAAAGGAAAGCCGCCTTGTAAATCGAGAAACGCGGCGCCAATCGCCTGCGTCTCTTCCTGCTGCTGATACTTTTCCCAATCGCTGGGCAGCTTACTGCTGTCCAGCGCCATGATTTCGCTCTCAGGAATCGGCAGGGTAAAAACCACAAAGCGGCTCTTCTCCAGCATCGCTTTGCCGGCATGCACCACCAGTTCCAGCGTGGCGAGCGCCTTTGAACTGCTAAGGTAAACCGTCTTAATACCGGGCGGATTCCAGCGTCCACCCCATTTTTCAGCGCCAGCGCCGCTAAATGCCTCGCTGGCGTACTCTTCTTTCACGAGTCGATAAAACAGCCGATAGGGAGCATCCGGTTCCTTCCGTTGCGTCATTACACAATCACTCCGTGTTCCAGGCGACCAATCAGCGTTAACACCGCATCACAGCCCGCAGGCGTGCTCAGCATCTCCATTGGCAATGCATCATCCAGTGCCAACGCAGGTTGATACATCCAGTGCATGGCAGCGTCAACGTCACCGGCAAATAATTGCAATACGGCATCCAGAATTTCGAACACCTGATACACGCGCGCACCTTGCTCCACCGAGAGTTGCGATCCGGCTTTCTCACGACGGCGATAGGTATTGCGATCGATCGAGACCATCTGGGCCACATCCAGCGGCGTTGCTTTCAGCACCGTGGCCGCGCGTTCAACGATGCCGACGTCCAGACCTTCGGTGATCAACTGGTGCGCTTTCAGCGGATTACGCGGCAAGCCCATTTGATCCATAAAAGATTGCTGAGCGTGCTGGATCAGCGTGGGATCGAAGACGCGTGCGGCATTGCCGTGATTGAATGGGGATGCAGTTGTCATAACAACCTCCTGAACAATGTTCATTTGAACATTTTTATAGCTCAAGTGTACATCACTGCGCAAAGGTTGTCATTTTTTGTACGACCATAAAACTAATGCACTGTTAATCAACAATAAACAGCTTCGCACCGCTGACGGTTGAGGAGCGATGGGCTTCTGCATTGTCCGCGACCTGATAACTTACGCCCGGCGTTAACGTGAAGGTGCGACCATCATCCAGCTCCGTCACCATTTCCCCTTCGAGGCACAGCAGAATATGGCCTTTGCTGCACCAGTGATCCGCCTGATAACCCGGCGAATACTCCACCATCCGCACCCGAATATCGCCGAAGCGTTGGGTGCGCCACAAAGCAAAGCCCTCATCGCCGGGATGGGTTTCGGGCGCGATGTCGTTCCAGGTGGTGATGCCGAAAGGAAGCTGATTAATCTGCATTTGGATGTCCTTAGGTGGGTAAGACGGCCATGATTAGCAGCGAGAGGGCAATTAGGCCAGTAAAATCAACTGGCTTCCTGCCATATCTCGCGCATCGCCAGCTCCAGCTTTTTAAACGCCCGTTTCCCAGTAACGCGCGGCGATTAGGTTATCCATCACGCCCTCAATATTCTCCAGACCAATGAGAAAATCGGGCTCGTTGGCGATACCGTGATCGATGGCGACATCCAGGCATTTACCGTGCTGAAACAGACGCTGCATGCGCACTTTATTGGTTACTAACATGTCGTGTTTCCTCCTGAAAAACCGTGGGGTAAAGGCCGGTAAGTCCGTGCAAACGAGCCAGATTGGCGCAGCCGCGCTGCAGCTGCTGCGCGCGTTCGCTATCGCTCCAGCCGAGCGTCGCGGCCATTAACTGCGCGATCTCCTGCACCAGCGGCGCACTAAGTTCACCGCAAATCGCCAGCGAGGTGCGGCGCACCAGCAAATCCTCCAGCTGACAAACCTGTTCATGCTCAATCAGATAACGCAATTCGACATCGCTATAGGCGGCGTGATGCTGCAACATTTGCTCGCGGTGCTGCTGGATCAGCGCCAGCAGCGGCAGGGCGCGGCTGCCGTAACGTTTGGCGAGTTGCATCACGCGCGGCAGCGGCACGGTATAACGCTGCGCCAGTTGCGCCAGCCACGCGGTTTGTCCTGAGGGTTTGGGGAAGTCACGTCCGCCGCCGATCGGCACATCGCCGCTGGAGACCTGACGTTTTTCACCGAGCAACCGCAGCACGCGATCCGCCGCCTCTTCACCAAACTGGCGAAAAGTGGTCCATTTGCCGCCGACTAAACAGAGCGTGCTCCAGGCGCGATTGGCGTCAGCCGGCAACACTACTAATGAGTGATTACGTGAGATTTGGCCGTTAAGTTTGGCCTCGCTGGCGGGCAGCGGACGTACGCCGCAGAAGGTGTAAACGATGGCGGAATCCGCCACCTCGATATGCGGGAAGACGAAGCGCAATGACTCAAGGATGTAACTCTTTTCCTCCTCTTCGCACACCACCGCATCGGGATCGTCCACGCGGATATCGGTTGAACCCACCAGCACTTTGCCGAACCACGGGAACATGATGCATACGCGGCCTTCCTGATTCTCGAAATAGACCATTTCGCCATCCAGCATATGCAGCAATTCGGGATGGTCGAGGATCAGATGCGATCCTTTGGTGCCGCCAATCAGCCTGGGCAGATCGTTGCGTGAAGAGATGCGTTGGTTGAGCTGATCGATCCATGCACCACTGGCATTCACCAGCACATGCGGTTGCAGGCTGAAGCGCTCGCCGCTCAACGCATCCTGCAAAATAACCGTTTCGCCCTCGGCGCTGATCAGCTGCAGATAATTGATCGCCAGCGCTTCTGGACAGGCTTTTTCGGCATCATCAATCAACTCAAATCCCAGCCGTTCCGGCGCACTGATCCAGGCATCGTAATAGCTGGCGCTGTATTTCACCCATGGCGCGAATCCCGGCCAGCGATCACGCGTGGCGGCTTCATTGCGCACCTGATGCTTCGGCATCGATCCATATTGGCGGGTGTAAATGTCATACAGGCTGAGCCCGGTTTTTATCAGCAACGCACCGCGCCGCGTCGGTTTATCGCTCAGGCGCAGAAAACGGCGCGTGGCATTCACTAAGCCGCCTGCGAGATTATCGATCGGCACTGTGGTGCGTAAGGGGAAGACATAATGCGAGGCATTTTTCAGCAGGCGATCGCGCTCGGTGACCGACTCTTTGACCAGCGTGAATTCACCGGTTTCCAGATACCGCAAACCGCCATGAATCATGCGCGACAGCGCACCGCTGGCGGCCTGGCACCAGTCGCCTTTTTCCACCAGAATCGCCGGAATGCCCTGCAACGCCAGCTCACGAAAAGTGCTGATGCCGTTGATGCCGCCGCCGACAATCAACACCGGTGCAGACGACCGCAGGCGCAGGGCGCTCAGGCGTTGTTCGCGGGTTTTAATGTTGTCCATGAGATGCTCCAGTTCCAGTACGCCAGGATGAGATCGTAGTCGCTGGAGCCGCGCTGGAGGACGAAAGGTGAAC
The DNA here is from genome assembly GCF_013385945.1 of Pantoea sp. B9002. Taxonomy (NCBI): domain Bacteria; kingdom Pseudomonadati; phylum Pseudomonadota; class Gammaproteobacteria; order Enterobacterales; family Erwiniaceae; genus Pantoea; species Pantoea sp. B9002. Next base: position 91,072 of record NZ_JACAPA010000005.1, on the reverse strand, counting down.
GAATTGTTAATGTAAGGATTGAGAGTTGAGAGGTTGGTCACTTAACTCATCTACGAGAGACTGACAAATAATGCCACTCAGTTAAACATTCATTTGCATATGTATGCAGGTGCGCAAGAATGCGCACCCTACGAAAAACGCACCAATCCTTTGTAGGGTCGCCATTTATGGTGAGCGAAAGACGTTTAATTATTGAGCATTACGCAAGATTGGGTGAGGTTAACCTCACTGATATTTATTTCATTTCAAGGAGATGGTCGATGCTTATCACGTTTAGCGGATTACCCGGCACCGGCAAAAGCACCATTGCGCGGCTATTAGCGCAGCAGATCGGCGCGGTATATTTACGCGTCGACACTATCGAACAGGCGCTGCGATCGGGTGAAGAGAGCGAGAAAATTATCGGGCCGGAAGGGTATTTCGTCATTTATGGATTGGCGCGTGACAATTTGCTGCTCGGTTCCACCGTCATAACCGATTCGGTTAACGACCTGCAACTGATCCGCAATGCATATCGCGATATCGCCCTGTTAAGCGGTTCGCCGCTGCTGGAAGTCGAAGTGATCTGTTCCGATCGTAATAAGCATCGCTTTCGCCTCGAAAATCGCGCTTCCGATATTAAAGGCCTGAAACTGCCGGATTGGCAGGCGGTTGAACAGCGTGAATATCAAGCCTGGGAACGTGATCATCTGCAGCTAGATAGCGCATTGCTCTCGGCGCAGCAGTGCGTTGATGCCATTCTGCAAGCGCTGCCGAAAACCTCACAATCCTGATCTTTCAGTGGTGGCGTAAAACGCGCCGCCACTTTCACCTGAAACCCATCCTTCGATCTTAATGTGATCAACCTCCGTATTCAGCACTTGCGGGATTGTTTATTGCTGCGCATTTGTTATGAATGAAGTGTAATTTAGTTTCGAATGAAACACGCAAGTTAACGAATCGGAGCATGTCATGAATAATACTTTCACTTCATTGCAACAACCTGATGATTTCCAACAAAACGTACGCCTGATGAAACGGGTGCTGAGAGAGCAGATCGGTGATGTCGAAGGTTTGTTTGAACAAGTCAGAAGCAAAATCGTCAGCGAAATTGCCGCCGCTCGCGCGGAAGAGGCGCAAAACGGCAGCGCGTGGCCGCAGGTCAGCCAGCAGGATATTGCGGCGGGACGTATCAGCGATGAGGTGAAGGATCACATCCGTCGACGCGGTTGTGTGGTGGTGAAGCAGACTTTCCCGCGCGATCAGGCGCTGGCCTGGGATCAGTCGATGCTCAAGTATCTCGATGACAATGATTTCGACACCGTCTATAAAGGGCCGGGCGATAACTTCTTCGGCAACCTTGATGCGTCACGTCCGGAAATCTATCCGATCTACTGGAGCAATGCGCAGATGTCAGCGCGCCAAAGCGAGGCTATGGCCCAGACGCAATCATTCCTTAATCGCTTGTGGACGTTCGAGTCGCGCGGCACGCGCTGGTTTGAACCTGACGTCAGCATCATTTATCCCGATCGTATTCGTCGCCGCTTGCCGGGCACTACGTCCAAAGGTCTCGGTGCGCACACCGATTCAGGCGCATTGGAGCGTTGGTTATTGCCGGCGTATCAGCAGGTGTTTAGCAAAATTTTCACCAACCAGTTTGATCAATACGATCCCTGGGATGCGGCGCATCGCACTGAAGTGAATGAGTATCAATCGGGCACCACCACCAAGTGTTCGGTATTCCGTACCTTCCAGGGTTGGACCGCGCTGTCGGATATGCAGATTGGTCAGGGCTTGCTGCATGTGGTGCCGGTACCGGAAGCGATGGCCTATTTGTTGCTGCGTCCGTTGTTGAAAGATGTACCGGAAGATGAGTTGTGCGGCGTCGCGCCGGGCAAAGTGCTGCCGGTTTCAGCGCAGTGGCATCCGGAACTGATTGAAGGCTTGTGTTCGATTCCCGCGCTGCAGGCTGGCGATTCGGTTTGGTGGCACTGCGATGTGATCCACTCGGTAGCGCCGGTAGAAGATCAGCAAGGCTGGGGCAATGTGATGTACATTCCCGCCGCGCCGCTATGCGAGAAAAATGCCGCATACGCGACGCAAGTGGCGCAGGCCCTGGCCAGCGGCGCATCGCCGGGCGATTTCCCGCAGGAGGATTACGAAACGCAGTGGCGCGATCGCTTCACTCTCGATGCGCTCAATGCCCATGGCCGCCGCAGTCTGGGATTGGGCTAAATTTCTGGTAAGCTTGGCAAAAATTTCACAGCAGCGGGTGTTATGAACGCACGTCATCAGCAGATTATCCAATTGGTTAGCGAGCGCGGCAGCGTCAGCGTAAATGAGCTGGCGCAAACCACCGGCGTTTCAGAAGTGACCGTGCGTCAGGATCTCAATCTTCTGGAGAAAGGCGGCTTTCTGCGCCGCGTGCACGGTTCCGCCGTGGCACCAGAAAGTGATGATGTTGGCGCGCGTATGCAAACCCGCTTCGCGGTGAAAAAGCGTCTGGCCGAATACGCGGCGTCGCTGGTGAACAGCGGTGAAACGGTGTTTATCGAAGGCGGCAGCACTAACGCCTTGCTGGCGCGTGAACTGAGTGAACGCAACGATATCACCATCATTACCGTGAGCCATTACATCGCCGGATTGCTGCGCGAAAAGGGCGGCGATGTGATCATCCTCGGCGGCCTGTTCCAGAAGAGCAGTGAATCGGTGGTGGGGCCGCTGACGCGTCTGTGTATTCAGCACCTCAATTTCCACAAGGCGTTTATCGGCATTGATGGCTGGGATGCGGTCACCGGCTTTACCGGCCGCGATATGCTGCGCTGTGACGTGGTGAACGCCATCATGGAAAAACCCACGCACACCATCGCGTTGACGGATTCCTCAAAGTTTGGCCAGATTCATCCGTTCGCGCTGGCACCGCTTCAGCCGTTTAAGCAACTGATCACCGATGCCGAACTGGAGGCGAGCTATCAAAAGACGCTGCGCGAGAAGGGCGTCGAAGTGAGTTTGGTCTGATTCACGCGATCAGCTATTCAAGTGAAAAAGGATTGATGAATTGCCTGTGCCACAAACTTTCCCGATCCACCTGGCTCAATTCAGCTTCATCACAAACATGATGCCAATAGGTTTCAATCGACGTTTTTAACAGCATGAAATGCGCATGCGCGTCAGCGCGACTCAAAGCAAAGTGATGAGCTGCATCCAGGCAGCTGCTCATGCGACTCAAATTATTGTTGCCACTAATCAACATCGCCTGCGAGGCTTCGTTGCCAGCACGACCTTGCGGGCAGATATCATAAGCAGGCGTAAGACTGAAGCGTTTACCATCCCAAAAGGCGGCATGATTGCGGGCATGGTCATCGGTATTGCCGCAGAGAATATTGAAGCAAAGCCGTTTATACAGCTCCAGCAAAGTCTCTTTGGGCGAGGCAAAACGTTGACGAATAATTTCAGCGAGCGTTTCGTAGCTGGCATAGCGCGCCAGCATATCGTCGAGTTCAAATAGGGTCAGCGCCGAGAGCATCACTTTTCGCGTCCATCCATCGGCTTTATGTTCGCGGTCAAAGCGCTCAATCATGATCACATCGCGTCCTGCTGCTTTGACTAACTTCACTGGAGCGACATGCAATCCTGCCAACTGCGCCAACCGCATCGCCAGGAATTCGCCTTTCACCACATTCCAGATATCCGCACTAGCAGAAAACTTAGCGATGTATTTTTTTCCCTCGGCCTCGATCAGGGCTTTTGGCCGTGCGCCACCGATCGACGTCCCATGGAAAAGCGCCTGATCAAGTTCGGGTGTTAGCGGCACGCCTTTTTCAACCCGATCAGCCGACTCCAGTAATTCAGGAAGGGTGACATTCGCAGCCGAGCGCGGAATATTTTCCGTTGCCGAGTGCTGGAAATCCAAGGCACCAATGCGATCTGAACCGGACTCAATGAGATACGTCAGCTCATCGAGTATTCCGGTATCGACGTTGGCACCTTTTCGTCCCATTCGACGGTTGATGATGACACGGCGTCCCCAGGCATCAGGCGCACTATCACGAATACAGCCCGCAATGTTTAACCCATTCAGCGGCGGAATAACGCCAGTCTGCAGAGGAAGTTCGTTGGGATTGAGCGGAATGCGGTTTTCTCGCTGCAGATAACTACGACCATAGTTGAAAAGCAGCGTATCGCCTTCAGCCTCAAGCCTGCCCGCCACCACTGGCGATGTTTCACCTGGCAGCCATATCCATACGTAAGCGTCTCTAAAACGCGCTTCAGAAGTCATCCTTCACCTTCCTGCTGCTCTTTTTTTTACTGGTGTGTTTAGGCAACAGCTTGAGCTTTTCCTCAACACGATTACGATGGCTGACTAATGATGGCAAACTCACCTCTGCATCAAATAGGGGAATGCCCAATATGGCCGCAATCTCGAAATAACTGCCAATCTGACATTTAACATCACCTTGCTCAATGCGATGTAAAGTCCCACGCGAAATGCCGGCTCTTTCTGCTAACTCGGATACTGAAATTTGCTTCTCGATACGTTCAGCACGAATCAAGGAAGCTAATAGGGCAATCGCTTCCTGAGCATAGCGTGAGGTAGGTGAAGTGAAAGTTGTCATAATTTGTTCCACACAGGGTACCAATAAGCGTTATATGTACTATATATGGAACATCTTAGCCTGATGTGAATGGTTTTTTCAACGGCGCGGATTACAAGAAATGTTCACTGTATAGCACCAATGATGCTTATTGGTACTATACAGTGAACATCTCGTCATTGTGCATTAGTCCACCAACGCCTGCGCCGTCACCTCATCCGTAATCAAACCGGTCACCAGACCGCTGGCCAGCACTGCGCGAATCGCGGCGACTTTACTGGCGCCGCCCGCCAGGGCGACAATCTCTGCGCGATGCGAGAGGTCGAGATCCACCGACAACGTGCGTGCCGTCAGGTTAGTGTGAATCATCTGTCCGTTGGCATCGAAGAAGTGGCCCAGCAGTTCGCCGACCGCGCCGGATGAGGAGATATCATTGATCTCCGCTTCATCAATCATGCCGGCTTCAACCAACTGAGCGGCGGGTTCCACGGTGCCAATTCCCACCAGTTTGACTTCACTCTGCGCCGCCATGGCAAACACTTCGCTCACGCCGCGCTGCGCCAGTAACACTTCACGATCTTCCTGGGTATTCGCAAAGAAAGGCACGGGCATCATGTAGGCCTGCGCACCGGTTTTCTCGGCGATGCGATGCATGACGTCGTGGGGATTGAGCGCGTAGTTGCGGGTTAAACAGCCGAGCAGCGAGACAAAGCGCATATGTGGCGCATCAATACGCGGCAACTGGTGGATGGCGGCGGAAAGGGTGCGTCCATGTCCCAGCCCCAGCGTGGTGGAAGGCGACGCGGTGAGCAGGTTACGCAGGTAATCCGCGCCCGCCATGCCCAGCGCGCGCACCGGCAAGCCTTCTTCGCCGAGATCGGGTGCGACATGACAGAAGTTAAGCGCGAATTTAGCGCGCAGCCGATCTTCTAACGCGACGCAGGCGACGATATCGCCATCAATCGACACCTTCACCGCGCCTTCCGTCACCATGCGCGCAATCATGCGGTGCGTTTTCACCGACGGTAGCCCGAGTCGTTTCGCTACTTCCGCCTGCGTTAAGCCGCCGACATAGTGCAGCCAGGCGGCGCGCAGCGCCAAAGATTCGTCGCGTTCAGTCGAGGTTGGTGCCGGTTTCATGGGTTGTCCTTTGGTTTAAATGGTGCGCTTAAGCCCTCATCCCAACCTTCTCCCACAAGTGGGAGAAGGGGCCGATCGAGCAGCGTGCGCGGACAGTTCCCTCGCCCGCTTGCGGGAGAGGGTTAGGGTGAGGGGAAAACCGCGCACCTCACTCCGCCAAATGCAGATCCTGCACGCCGGTATCAATATGCCCGGCCCAGAAGGCGACGCTCTCGGCGATCTCCGCCACCACCTTGCTGTCGGTTGGCTCGCGCTCTTTGAAGCTCAGCTCAAGGCAGATCTCATTATCCTGCGCACCGCCGCGCGCCAGCGCCTCCAGCAGCGGCTGCGGCTGAATGCGGCCGCCGGCATTGTACTGCAATGTAAAAGGTCTGTGTCCGCCTTTATCCAGCATGCTCTGTTTAATATGAATAATCGGCGAGTAGCGCGGCACCGCTTCGGCCCACGCATAAGGATCGTAATCACGCGGATCGGCGGAAGTGACATCACCGTGATCAATATCCGCCATCATCCACATCGGCAGCGCCATCGAGGCGGCGCTCAAACGCTGCTGCAGCGCTAAACAGGCCGGAATGGTTTCACCAAACTCGCGGCCGACGCTCATCGGTTCCCAAAACAGGTATTTCAATCCGGCGGCTTTGGCGTGTTCGGCAACGTCGGCCCAGCAATCCATGGCGATATCGATCAGCGCGTCGCGGCGCGCAACATCGTTGAAATCCTGCTGGGTAAAGATGGCGAACTGTGAACCTACCGCATCGCCGCCCAGTTCGGCGGTGATATCGGCGAAGGTTTTAAACCAGTCGACGTAATAGCGGCGCACTTCGACATCAGGATGACCAAAATGGTTGAGGCGACCATACGGCCCGGTCATGCCGGAGGTCACGCGCACGCCGGTGGCGCGCAGCGCTTGCTGCATGCGGCGCGTCATGCGCGTGATGGTCGCAGCGGGCCAGCCGGGATTGATGAATTCATGGGTGAGCTGCAAATCACGGATACGGATCTGCTGCGCCACGGTGGTAATCAAATCCTGCGGGTCGGCAAAGCGGTTCACCAGCGGATTGGTATTCAGTGACAGCGTTAACGGCATGATTACCTCTTATCCGGCGTGCGCACGCAGCGGCGCGGGAGCAGCAAAGGTGGCGTTGAACCACTGGATGAAAGCCTGTTGCTGCGCATCATCGAGGTGCAACTTATGCTTGGTGCGACGCCACAATACATCCTCGGCCTGCTGCGCCCACTCGTTTTCCACCAGATAACGCACCTCGGCTTCGTACAGCTGCCCACCAAAGTGACGGCCAAGATCGCCCAGCGCATTGGCATGACCGATCAGCTTATCGATACGCGTGCCATACAGCCGCGCATAGTGTTTACGCAGCGGCTGCGGCAGCCACGGCCAGCGCGCTTTTACCTGCTCTAAGAAACTGTCGAAATCGGCGTGTAGCATATCGCCGCCCGGTAAGGTGGCGCCTCGCGTCCAGTCCGCGCCCATATTGGGGAAGAACGGTGCCAGTTTCTGAATGGCGTGTTCAGCCAGCTTGCGGAAGGTGGTGATCTTGCCGCCAAACACATGCAGCAGCGGGGCGTTTTGCTGGTCGTCGAGGTCAAACACGTAATCACGCGTCACCGCCGATGGATTACCTTTGCCGTCATCAAACAGCGGACGCACGCCGGAAAAACGCGTGATCACATCGCTGGCGCGCAGTTTCACCTTGAAGTAGCGATTCACCACGTCGATCAGATATTGCTGCTCGCTGTCGTCGGCGGTGACCGCTTCCGCTTTGCCTTGCCACGGAATATCGGTGGTACCGATCAGTGCTTTATCGCCTTCATACGGATTGATAAAAATCACCCGCTTGTCGGTGTTCTGCACCAGATACGCCTGCTGACCTTCCCAGAACTTCGGCACGATGATGTGCGAGCCTTTGACCAGCCGCACGTTGCGACTGCTTTTGGTGTGCGTCACCTGATTAACGATATCCAGCACCCACGGCCCGGCGGCGTTGACCAACACTTTGGCAAACACGGTGCGCGCGGTGCCGCTGGCATCCTGCAGCGAGATTTCCCACTTGCCGTTATGGCGTGTCGCCGCCACGCAGCGGGTGCGCGGCAGAATGGTGGCGCCACGCTCGGCGGCATCCAGCGCATTCAGCGTCACCAGCCGCGCATCATCCACCCAGCAATCGGAGTACTCGAAACCTTTACTGTAATTGTCCAGTAGCGGCGCACCTTCGGGATCGCGGCGTAAATCCAGCGAACGCGTGCCCGGCAGTTTCTGACGGCCACCAAGGTGGTCATAAAGAAACAGGCCGAGGCGCACCAGCCACGCCGGGCGATCGGTTGGGCTGTGCGGCAAGACAAACCGCATCGGCCAGATGATATGCGGCGCGGCGTTGAGCAGCACTTCGCGCTCGATCAGCGCCTCACGTACCAGCCGAAACTCGTAATACTCCAGATAACGCAACCCGCCGTGCACCAGCTTGCCGGAGCGCGATGAGGTGCCCTGCGCGAGGTCATCTTTCTCACACATCATCACCGACAATCCGCGCCCGGCAGCGTCACGCGCGATACCGGCACCGTTGATACCGCCGCCAATCACAAACAGATCCAGCATGTGTTCACTCATGATTTACTCCTCAAAACTGTTTTAGCGCGTGCCAGGCGGCAGGAAGATCGTTACGCATCTGCTGATAGGTGGGGAACAGCTGGTTGTAGCGCTGCATCAGTTCGCTCGCTGGCGCTTCGGGCGCATCCAGCAGCGGCATCACCCAGGTTTTGACGCAGCTCTCCATCGACGGATACACGCCAATCGCCACCGCCGCCATCATCGCGGCTCCGGCCGCTCCGGCTTCGTCGCGCTGGCTAATGCGCACCGGCGCACCAATGCAGGCAGATAAAATCTGGCGTAACGGCTGCGAACGCACCGCGCCGCCGGTTAAACGTATTTCGCCCGGCAAACTGCCCATCGCCTGATAGCAATCGCGCGCGGCAAAGCCGATGCCTTCGATCACCGCCCGCACCAGATCGCCAAAATTGTGGGTGTAACTCAGGCCGGTAAAGCTGGCGCGCGCCTCGGCATTAACAAACGGCCCGCGCTCACCGGCAATCGAGATATACGGGTGATAAAGCAGGCTGCCGGGCTTCGCCGCGTTGAGCCAGCGATCGATATGGCCCACCAAACGGGCATGATCGATTTCGCAACCAAAGCTGTTAAGCAGATCGCTGGCGAGATTCAGCAACCAGTCGAGGTTGAGCGTTGATGCCATATTGGTTTGCACCTGCGTGACATAGCCCGGCCACGGCAGCGGGATCACGTAGCCGGTTTGCGCCGGATTCAGCCACACCTCATCAATGGTGACGCTGCGCAGATGCACGCCGGTCGATCCGACAATCGAGCAGGCGGTATTGGCTTCGCCGGTATGCACGCCCGCGCCGAGCGCGGTCATCGCCATATCGACATAGCCAAGGCAGATCGGCGTGCCAGCCCGTAAACCGGTGGCTTGCGCGGCTTGCGCGGTTAACGGATGCGTGGTTTCAGTGCCTTCAATGATCTCCGGCAGCAGATGGCGACGCTGTTCCAGCCCCAGCGCGGCAATCACCTGATCGTCATAACGCTGGTGGCGGAAGTTGCCAAAGGTGAAGCTGGCCTCGGAAGGATCGGTGGCGCGGATGCCCGTAAGATTGAGGTAGAGCCAATCTTTGCAGTGCAGCGCCACTTCGCTGTTGGCTAACAGCTCGGGATAGAAGTGATCCATGTGCGCCAGCTGCGATCCCTGCTGACAGGTGTTGAGTCCGGTGCCGGTGGCGCGAAAGCGTGCGGCGGCTAACGGATGCTGATTGAGTTTTTCGACCGTCGGCGCCGCGCGCGCATCCAGCCAGATCCACGCATCGCCGACCGGCTGATTGTTGGCACCCACCAGCCAGCTGCCGTCGCCTTGTGCGGTGACGGCCACCGCAACCACCCGCGCGGCCAGGTTGTCGACGCGTTCACCCAGTTTGCGTATCGCTGTCACCGCATCCTGCCAGGTTTGGCTCATTGATTGCTGCGCTGCGCCGCCTTCGCTGCGGTAATAACGGTTACGCACCGATGCGCATGCCAGTTGCGTGCCTTCCAGATCAAACGCCACCGCTTTAACCACCGAGGTGCCGGAATCCAGACCCAGAATGATATCGCCACTGTCCACATACACCTCCGAAAGAAGAAGAGTTCAGTTCATCGTCGCCAGCGCCGAAAGGTGTTAACGGGCTGTGATGAATTTGCTAAATAATGTCTTACACCACTTCTCACTGAGATAACATATCAACCGTATTATTTTGCGATAAAACCAATAAATTTCACTTCAGATAGCGAGGGAGATCACGAATCAGGCGTTAAAACCCTACAAGGAGAAATGAAATATCACGACGAAAAGGCTGACATGGCGGGGTTTACTGCGCTTTGTGACTGGGCCGACATCAATTAAGCGATCCAGATCGCTCTCCTGAAAAAATTGCGCTCCACCTGTTGACAATTTAGTCACATCAGCACAATTCTCATCACACAAGTTATCACATTTATAACATTATCGGCGCGATTATCGCAGCTGATGTCAGTGAGAGGTCACGTTATGTCCGATGTCTCAATCCAGGCCCAGCAAATTTCCCGCAAGCGCGTCCGGCGCTACGCCACCCTCGGCGCGGTGGTGATTGCGCTGATCGCGGCAATGGCGCTCGACACCAAAGTGGTAAAAATTGGCTCCGCCGATGACGCGCAGGAGCAAGGTTTCTCGCCGGAGAGTTACGGCCAGAAAACGTTCCCTACCATTCAGCAGGATGTGGCATCACGCGCGGTAGACGCCAAAACGTTAGCCGATGCGCTGCAAACCAATCAGCAGGACGCGGTACAGAAATATGGCGTTGGCGCACCGCTGCCGGTCTTTGCCGTCAAGTTCTCCGGCGTGGTGCAAGCGGGGCAAATGGGCATCTTCCCGCTGAAAATCGATGGATTGGCGGGTGATATGCAGGTGCGGCTGCAAACCGGTCCGGCGATTACCGGCACCGATCTGCGTGACGCCAACGGCAAGATTCAGTTCGGCGATTTCACGAACCAAATCGAGTATCAAAATGCCGGTTCGGCAATCAATCGCGCGATGAAAAGCGCGGTGCTCGACAAGCTGGATCGCGATGCATTGCCGGGCAAAACCGTGCAGGTGGTTGGCGTGTTCCGCTTACTCAACGCAAAAAACTGGATGGTGACGCCGGTCAGCATGGAGGTGAAATGAAACCGTTCAACCTCAATCCCGCCTTGCTGAAAGGCGAAGTGATCCTGCAAGCGCGCAACGTCAGCAAAGTGTACGGCTCCACGCACGCGCTGAAGGGCGTCAATTTCGAAATTCGTCGTGGCGAAGTGACCACGCTGTTTGGTGAAAACGGCGCGGGTAAATCGACGCTGATGAAAATTTTGTCTGGTGTGATTACGCCAACAACCGGGGAAATCTTGTTACATGGCGAGGAGAAGACCTTTCGATCCGCCACCGAAGCGCGTGACTGCGGCATCTCGATTATCCATCAGGAGCTGAATCTCGCGCCGAATATGAACGTGCGCGACAACATCTTTATGGGTCGCGAAATCATGAAGCCGGGCGGCGTCGATTATGCCGAAGAGGCGCGCGTGACGGCGCACCTGATGGCGGCGCTGGAGGAGGAGATCGATCCGCTGACGCCGGTGGAAAACCTGCGTCTGGGACAGCAGCAGATTGTGGAGATTGCCCGCGCGCTGTCGGTGAATTCGCAGATTCTGATCATGGATGAACCGACCTCGGCACTGAGCGCAGCAGAAGTGGCGGTGCTGTTTCAGGTGATCCGCGATTTAACCAGTCAGGGCGTGGCGATTGTCTATATCTCGCATCATCTGGAGGAGGCGCTGGAGATTACCGATCGGGCGGTGGTACTACGTGATGGTGTGATGACCGCCTATGCCAAACGCGATGAGATCGATCTCGAATGGATCGTGCGCAACATGGTTGGCGATCACTTTGATCTGGGATCGCCGCCGCAGGGTTACGACTTCGGGCTGCCGGCGCTGACGGTGAAAGATCTGACGCTGAAAAGTAAAACCGGCATTCGGCTGGTGGACAACTTATCGCTGGCGGTGCAAGCCGGGGAGATTGTCTGCATTTACGGGCTGATGGGCGCGGGGCGCACCGAGCTGCTGGAGTGCATCGCCGGACGTCTGCATCAAAGCAGCGGCCACATTCTGCTGCAGGACACCGATATTTCCGCTCTGAACATCTCGCAACGCATTCAAATTGGGCTGGCGCTGGTGCCGGAAGATCGGCAGCGCGATGGCCTGGTACAAACAATGTCGGTGGGTGAAAACCTGTCGCTGGCCAGCATCGGTGACTTTGTGCGCGGACTGGTGCTCTCCAGAAGCCGGGAAAAACAGCTGGTCAACGACAGCATTCGTAACGTGACGGTGAAAACCGCCGGCGGCGATGCGGCGATTGGATCGCTCTCTGGCGGCAATCAGCAAAAAGTGGTGATCGGCAAAATGCTCGCCACCCGCCCCAAAGTGATTCTGCTGGATGAGCCGAGCCGCGGCATCGATATCGGCGCTAAAGCGGAAGTGTTTCGCCTGCTGGCGGAGAACGCCAAAAAGGGGCTGGCGGTGGTGTATACCACATCGGAAGTGGGCGAATGCCTGAGTATTGCCCATCGCATTGTGGTGATGAGCAAAGGGCGCATCTCCGCCATCTTCGACGCAAGCGTCAGTAAAGAACGCATTATGGCCGCTTCAGGCGAGTCTCTGGTGGCATGACATGAAAAGTGGAGCAAAAGGTATGACTGACAGAACCCAAACGCTGGACACGCCGCCGGTGGTGAACAAGAAAAAAAGCGACAAGCAGCTGAATGTGGCGCGCCTGCTGCTGGAAGGGCGCGCGTTTATCGCGCTGCTGGTGATTATCGCCACCTTCTCCATGTTGTCGCCCAACTACTTTACCGGCGCTAACTTCCTCACCATGGCGTCGCACGTGGCGATCTTCGGTCTGCCGGCGATCGGCATGCTGCTGGTGATCCTTAACGGCGGTATCGATCTGTCGGTGGGTTCTACGCTCGGTCTGGCGGGCGTGATGGCCGGATTTATGATGCAGGGCATCAATTTGGAAGCGCTCGGCGTGGTGCTGTATTTGCCGGTGTGGGCGGTAGCGATTTTGACGCTGGTGGTCGGTGCGCTGGTGGGTTTGGTCAACGGCGTGCTGATTGCCTGGTTCCGCGTTCCGGCATTTGTCGCCACGCTCGGCACCATGTATGTGGCGCGCGGTATTGCGCTGCTGATTACCAATGGTCTCACCTACAACAAACTCTCAGGCAGCGAAGCGCTGGGGAATACCGGTTTTGACTGGCTCGGCTTCAACCGCATCTTCAACATCCCGGTGGGCGTGCTGGTGTTAGGCGTGGTGGCGCTGGCCTGCGGCTTCCTGCTCAGTCGCTCGGCGTTTGGTCGCTGGCTGTATGCGTCCGGCGGTAACGAACGGGCGGCCGATCTGTCGGGCGTGCCGGTGAAACGCATCAAGATCAGCGTCTACGTATTATCAGGCGTCTGCGCGGCATTGGCGGGTCTGGTGCTCTCTTCACAGCTCACTTCAGCCGGCCCCACGGCGGGCACCACCTACGAACTGACCGCTATTGCCGCGGTGGTGATTGGTGGCGCGGCCTTAACCGGCGGACGCGGTAACGTACGCGGCACGCTGCTTGGCGCGTTCGTGATTGGTTTTCTCTCTGATGGCCTGGTGATAATCGGCGTCTCTGCTTACTGGCAGACGGTGTTCACTGGTGCCGTGATCGTGCTGGCGGTATTGCTCAACACCTTGCAATACGGGCGGCGCGCTCGCTAACTCACGTGCGCGGTTTCGGCCGCGTGCGGATATCCGTAAAACCTGTACCCCAATAATAACGGAGCACCCACTATGTTCACTAAACGTCTCTTTATCGCGGCTGCGGCCATGGCCATCACCACCTTTGCGGCGCCAACCTGGGCAGACAACGGCTTAATGACCATTATCGTTAACGATCCTTCCAATCCTTACTGGCTGACGGAAGGCCAGGTCGCGCAGAAAGCCGCGGAAAAGCTCGGTTACAGCGCCAAAGTCAGCGCCCACAAAGGTGATACCAACACCGAAAGTCAGCTGATTGATACGGCGATCACCAACAAATCCAAAGCGATTATTCTCGATCCGGCCAACGCCGATGGTTCAGTAGGCTCGGTGAAAAAAGCCATCGCCGCCAATATTCCGGTATTTATCATCAACGCCGAACTGAACCAGAGCGGGCTCGCCAAAGCGCAGCTGGTTTCTAACAACGCGCAGGGCGCGGCGGTTGGCGCCATGGAGTGGGTGAAGCAGGTGGGCGATACCGCCAACTATGTTGAGCTGGTTGGCCCGCCATCGGATAACAACGCCGCAACCCGCGCTAACGGTTTTGATACCGTGTTGACGCAGTATCCGACGCTGAAAAAGGTCGGTCAGGAAGTGGCAAACTGGGATCGCACTCAGGGCTTCAACAAAATGCAGTCGCTGTTGCAGGCCAATCCCAACATTAAAGGCGTGATCAGCGGCAACGATGAAATGGCGTTGGGCGCGATTGCTGCGTTGAAAGAAGCGGGCAAGCTGAGTCAGATTAAGGTCGGTGGTTTTGACGGTTCACCGGATGCGGTTGACGCGGTGAAAGCCGGTACGCTGGCCTACACCGTGATGCAGCCGGTGGCGCAGTTCGCGCAGAAAGCGGTAGAACAGGCGGATAGCTTCCTGAAAACCGGCAAAACCGGTGCGGCATCGGAGAAGCAGCTGTTTGACTGCATTCTGATCACCAAAGAGAACGCCGGTAACTTTGCTTCACCGTTTGTGTTGAAGCAGTAAAAGTTGCGCAATAAATTGCGCCGCTACGATATGTGCGTTTTTTTAACAATTACCTATAAAACGCACGTATTTGTAGCGGCGCGATTTATCGCGCTGTGTAACGTTACCCGCGATTTGCCAAAACCCGTTTTAAACGCTGTAATGAGTGCCGAAACCGCTTCTCGCTTCACTTTCCCGGATGAAATATGGCGCACAACCCGCAGGACTCTTCCCTTGGCGTATTTATGGCCGAAACCTTACCCAGCGATAGCCGTCAGGCGCGCCAGCTGGCCCGTCGCCAGTTAATCGCCGAAGCGGTGATGGCTGAAGGGGCGATCCGCATCGAAGATATCACCGATCGCTTCGGCATCAGTTTGATGACCGCCCATCGTGATATCGACGAGATGGTTGAACGCGGCCTGCTGCATAAATCGCGCGGCGTGGTTTCCGCTACGCCAACCAGCCTGGTGGAATCCAGCGATATTTATCGTGCCACGCGCCAGCTGGAAGAGAAGCAGGCGATTGCAGAAGTGGCGGCCACCTATCTCGAACCCGGCCAAGCCATTTTTCTTGATGACTCCACCACCGTGCTGCAAATGGCGCGGCTGCTCTCGGCCCGTGCGCCGCTAACGGTGATCACCAATTCACTCACCTTGATGAACGAACTGCGCAATGGCCGCGATATCACCTTGATGGGGTTAGGCGGACAGTTTTATCACTGGTGCAATGCGTTTATGGGACGCATGACGCGCGAAGAAATTGCCAGCCTGCGCGCCGATGTATTTTTTGTCAGCATGTCGGCGATTATTGATGACGCAGTATTCCACCAATCTGCCGAAACCGTTGAGACCAAACGCGCGATGTTTGATGCCGCGCAGAAACGCATTCTGATGATGGATAACACCAAATTTGAACGTCGGGCGCTGCATCGTTTCGCGCATTTGAGTGAATTTGATGTGGTGATTGTTAATCAGGGCACGCCGGTGCCAATTCTGCGCCGCATGCAGGATTTGGGCGTCAATGTGGTGGTCGCCCCGATGAAAATAAATCATTCGGTTAATTCGTGAAAAGGCGTTCACCCAAAATGGCGACCCTTATATGACATGCCAATCTTTACATTAATTTAAATATATCCCGCCTCGTTGATTTTTTTTACTTTCTTTAATCTGTTCAGCGTCTTATTCGGGGATTTCCTGGTTATGAACGCGGCGTAGTGCTCTATGGTTATTATTCGGCCCTGGTTCAGAATAAAGAGGTATCTGATGCTGATTAAACTTAAACGCACACGAACGCATGATGAGGACAGGAATCTGGCAATGTGGCTCGCCACGGCCGCCGGCGTGCTCAATGCTATCGCCTTGGGGGCATTTGGTTTTTTTCCCTCGCACATGTCAGGTAATACCTCACAATTATCCAGCGAAGTCTCCAACGTTAATTTCCGCGACATCACTTTCCTTGCCACCATTCTGTTTGCTTTCGTCTGCGGCGCGGTCACCGCCAGAATGGTGGTGATTAGCGGATTAGCGAATAACAACCGTATAATTTTCTGCCAGATATTATGGGTGGAAGGTATTGCTTTAATCGCCTTGTCGCTGTTTGAAATTTTCTTTTATTCGCCCAACAACAATCGGGAAATAATCGTGATACTCGGCTTTTTAATGGGCGTACATAATTCCACCTCGACACAATTATCCAATGGTCGCGTACGTTCAACGCATATTACCGGCACGCTCACCGATGCCGGTATTTCACTGGCCTCGGTATTAGCCGCGTTGTTCCGCCGCGATCCATCGAAAAATGTTGCCGGTCAAAAACGCCAGTTGTGGACGCATTTGACTACCATCGCCTCGTTTTTAATCGGCGGGATTGTCGGTCTGATGATGTTCAAACATCTGGGCTTTAAAGCTATGGCGCTGGTTGGCGCCATATTGGTGATTGTGGCGATGGTTGCGATGTTCAGAACCGTGATGCGCGTGAACCGCACGCTGCCGCTAAAACCGACCAGCAAATGACTCCGCGATAGCCAGCAGCGCCGCATGCACTGGCCCGCTGGTAATACTGGGGATGACGGAGGCATCCACCACGTAACCATTGTCTAAACCGTGGATGCGCAGGCGATTATCTACCACCGAATCCTCAGCGGTTTTCCCCATCTGGCAGGTGCCGACCGGATGATGATGCGTAATCACCGCGCGGGCGATGAAATCACTTAGCGCGGCATCATCCTGTATCTCTGCGCCGGGCAGCCACTCTTTTTCCCGCCACGGGCTCAGCGCGGCATCGTTGCCAATCTGGCGTGCGATTTTCAGCGCGTTGAGGAAGGTCTGGCGATCGTACTCAGTTTGCAAATAAGCAGGATCGATCAGCAAATTATCGCGGCTGTGCGCACCGGTTAGGCGAATCTGGCCGCGACTGGTCGGGCGCGTCACGCCGCACAGCAAAGTGTAAGTGCTGCCCGGCTGCGGCGTGGGGAAGCTGTCGGCGACCGACGGTGCGCACACGCAACCCAATACGATGTCGGGCTGGGCAGCGGTTTGGCGGATGTCTGCCGCGTTGAGATACATCAGCGATTCAGAGTGCTGCAAGCGGGTTGGGGCGATGGGTTGGCGCGCCAGCCAGACATTGCCCGCCGCCAGAAGATGGTCATGCAGATTTTTGCCCACCTGCTCCAACGGGATGTGACACGCTATCCCCAACGCTGCCAACTCGCTGGCGCTACCAATCCCTGAGCGCATTAATAATGCCGGCGACGCCAGCGCACCGGCCGCCAGAATCACCGTGCTGGCACGTAACGTCTGTGTTACACCGTCACGATTGCACACCACGCCGCTGATGCGCTGCTGGTCGATGAGTAATTTTTCGACGTCGGTATTCAGCAGAATATGGAGGTTGGGGCGTTCGCGCGCCGGAGTCAGCCAGGCATCGGCGGCGGA
The DNA here is from genome assembly GCF_013385945.1 of Pantoea sp. B9002. Lineage (NCBI taxonomy): Bacteria > Pseudomonadati > Pseudomonadota > Gammaproteobacteria > Enterobacterales > Erwiniaceae > Pantoea > Pantoea sp. B9002. Next base: position 73,555 of record NZ_JACAPA010000005.1, on the reverse strand, counting down.
AACCCGTTTGCCATCGCGAATGGTGAGCGAGTTGGCGGCAACGCCACACAGCAGGCCGCCGTTATGGTCGCCCAACCAGGGCGCGCCCTGATTCAGTCCCGCCTGCATGTAGCTTTTAACCAGCGGATGGACTTCTTCATCCGGCAGCCACACATCGAGCGGGCCAGCATCACCGTGCACGGCGCTGGCTCCCTGAGAAAAGCGTTCACTTTTGATAAACCACGGCAGCAAACCTTGCCACGACCAATGTTCATCACCGGTGGCTTTTGCCCAGGCCGCGAAATCCTCCTGATGACCGCGCACATGCGCCATGGCATGCAGACAACTTGAGCCGCCCATCACACGACCGCGCGGCCAGGGATGCACACGATTTGCGGTGCCGGATTGCGGCACGGTGGCAAATTGCCAATCGTAATCACGGCCCTGAATCAGCGGCCACATCGCGGGGTTAGCAATGTCAGGATCGGTCGGCCATATGCCCGCTTCCAGCAACGCCACCTGACAATCTGGATTTTCCGAGAAACGTGATGCCAAAACCGAACCCGCCGAACCACCGCCAATAATCAGCACATCGTAATGCATCGCTTTTCTCCCCGGTTAACTCGCTCAGGCGTAATCCTTCTTCGAAGGTGCAAACCCCAAACGACTGATAATTTTTTGCTGAACCACGGCAAGATGCTGCCACATAGCGCGTTCCGCGCCGTCGGAATCACGGTTTGCAATGGCATCCGCAATTTGGTGATGTTCGCGATCGCGCTGATCAATACGATCCTGGGTGGTTTCTTCGTCGCTCTCGGCAAAGCGCAGGCGACTGTCGCTGGCAACCTGATTGAGCAAAGCAAACAGTTCGCTCACCAGGCTATTACGTGAACCGGTGGCAATTGCGCGGTGAAAACGCTGGTCGGCTTCACTCGGCGTAATGTCTGGCGGCGTGCTGGCGGCGGCTTTGATCGCCGCAATCTCTTCAGGGGAAGCGCGCAGGGCAGCGAGGCGTGCCAACGCGGGCTCAAGCATCATGCGCATTTCCATCACTTCCAGCGGATTGGTGGAGCGCACCAAATCACTGCCAATAAAGGTGCTGACCGGATCCGCTGCGGCGCTAACGGCTGGAACCGGCTCGGTACGCGGCTTACCGGTGGTAATGCGTCGGCCCGGACGCGCCGGAGGAATATCACCGCGATCGCGCAGCGTTTGCAGCGCTAAGCGCAGCAAATGGCGCTTCACATTCAGTTTTTCCGCCAGCACGCGTTCAGCCGGCAAGCCGCCTTTGGCTGATTTGAGTTTGATGATTTGCGCGACCAGCTGTTCCAGCTTCTCATGTTGTTTCTCTTTAACCGGAGAGCGTTCAGGGTGCGAGGCGTTATGGGTTGTCATGGGCGTTCCTGTCTGTGTTCTATATCCGATGTGGCCGGAGTAGGGGAAGTCGATGATCTTTGCCATGCAACCAATGGAAATGGTTATTCTAATAATTATCAGCAAAAACAGACCGCTATACTTTTATTATTCCACTGAGCAGATCAGTGAAAATCGCTATTGCCACATCATAACCGAAAAAAAACGGCGCACAAAACCATTTGTGAATTGGTTGATTTTTGTGGTTGAGAAACATAGTGTGAAGGCTAACTCCCCCTTAACCTGAGAGGTCATGATGCGTCCTGCCTATGCCCAACCGTTGTTCACCTTAACCACCGGTCCGGTGGATGTGTATCCCGCTGTGTCCCGCGCGTTAGCGATGCCGATTTGGTACGACTACGATCCGGCGTTTCAGGCCTGCTTTGAGCGCGTCAGTCTGAAAGCCGCGCAAGCCCTGGCCAGTGAGACGCCGCCGTTGATTTTGCAGGGTGAACCGGTGCTGGCGCTGGAAGCGGCCGCCGCCTCGCTGATTGGCGTTGAGGATGTGGTGTTGAATCTGGTATCCGGCGTTTACGGCGCCGGTTTTGCCGATTGGGCGCGACGCTATACCCCGCAGGTTGAGGAACTGCGCGTGGCGTTCAATCAGGTGATCGATCCGCTCGAACTCGATCGCTGGCTGACGCAGCACTCTGATGTCACTGTCGTGGCGGTGTGCCATCACGATACGCCGTCCGGCACGCTGAATCCGCTGGATGAGATTGGTCGCGTGGTAAAACAGCACGGCAAATTGCTGTTGGTGGATGCGGTTTCGTCGTTTGGCGGGACGGCGGTGACGGCCGCCAGTTGTCAGGCCGATGTGTTCGTTACCGGGCCGAATAAATGTCTGGGATGCCCGCCGGGATTAAGCCTGGTGGCGGTGTCTGAGGCGGGTTGGCAAAAAATCAGCAGCAATCCTGCGGCACCGCGTGCCTCGGTATTGAGCCTGCTCGACTGGCGTTATGCCTGGCAAGCCGATCAACCCTTTCCCTATACGCCTTCGATTGCGGAAATTAACGCGCTGGAAGCGGCGCTGGATATCTACCTGCAAGAGGGCGCAGAGCAGGTGTGGGCGCGGCATGCGTTAACCGCGCAGGCGTTTCGCGCCGGGATTCAGGCGATGGGATTGTCGTTGTGGGCCGAAAGTGAAAGCATCGCTTCGCCAACCGCCACGGCGGTGCGTGTGCCATCTGGGGTTAACGAAGAACAGTGGCGGCTGCGCGCGCGGGAAAGTTATGGCGTGATGTTTTCAGCCGGACGCGGGGAAACGCTGGGCAAAGTGCTGCGCGTTGGCCATATGGGGCCCACCGCGCAGCCGATGTTTGCCATCATTGCGCTGACTGCATTGGCGGGCGCGCTGAATCAACTGCGCGAAGAGCAAATCGATATCGCCGCCGGAATCGCGGCGGCGATGCAGGTGATAGGCTAGGGTTTAGCGCGCGCCTCGCACGTAAGGCGCGCCTAATGCTGCGGGCAAACTGGCGCGACGTCCGAACAGCAGCAGCACCAGCATCACGGCGATAAACGGCAACATCTGAATCACATCGGTTGGCACATCAATGCCCAGCACTTGCAGCGCGGTGGTCATGGATAAGCAGCAGCCAAACAGCAGCGCGCCTTCCAGCACCCACAGCGGTTTTCCGCGCGCCAGCATCGCCAGCACAATGCCAATGAAGCCGTTGCCTTGCGTCATAAACGGCACAAAAATCCCCGCGCCAATCTGTGACATAAATGCGCCGCCCAGTCCGGCAAACATCCCGGTGATCAGCACCGCAATGGTACGCGTGCGCAGTACGTTAATGCCCGCCGCATCCAGCGCGGCCGGTTTATCACCCGCTGCTTGCAGGTACAAGCCGGCTAGCGTAGAGCGATAGATCCACGCAAACAGCGGCACCGCCAACACCGCCAGATAGACAATCAGCGGCTGATTGAACAGCACCGGGCCGATTAGCGGAATCTGGTGTAAACCGGGAATGGCCCAGCTTTCAACGTTGCCGAGGCGCGGATAGGTGCGGCTGAACTGGAAGTAGTGCAGCAGGGCGGTGGCACCTTCCGCGCCGAGCGTGATGGCAATGCCTACCACAATTTGATTTAGCCGCCACCACACGCACAACAGCGCCATCAACGCGGCGGTAAGTCCGCCGCCCAGCGCGCCCGCCAGCAGGCCAAAACCCATCGACTGACTTTGCCAGGCGACATAAAAGCCAAGATAGCCGCCGCACAACATCATGCCTTCCAGACCGATATTCAACACGCCTGCTTTCTCGGAGAGCTGCTCGCCCAAGCCCGCCAGCAATAGCGGCACGCCAGCGATCACCGCGCCGAGCAGCAGTGAAGTCAAAAAGCCAACTGTAAACAGTTCCATGCGTTACCCCTTTTTCTGACGTTGACGCTGCTCAACGCATTCGGTTAACCCCAGCACCAGCATTAACACCGCTACCGTTACCAGCGTGAAATGGTTGGGAATATCCATGCGTCGCGCCGCGCTTTCGCTGCCGATGGAGAGCATCGAGAACAGAAATACAAAGGCGATGGTGCCAAAGCCGTTAAAACGCGCCAGAAACACCAGCGGCACCACCACCAAACCGTAGGCGGGATTCCAGTCAGCGCGGACGTTGCCTTGCACGCCCATGATCTCGACCGCGCCGCCCAATCCTGCCAGCGCCGCCGACAGGGCAAACACCGCCAGCGTCAGCAAACTGACCGGAATACCGGCGTGAATCGCTGCCTGCGGGTTGGCGCCGACCACGCGCAGTTGCAGGCCGAAAGCGGTGCGCGTCATCATCCAGTGCACCGCCAAAATCGCCAGCAGGCCAATTAACAAACCGGAGGAGATGTTGCTGCCAAACAGCGCCGGTAAACGATCTTCCCACGACAACGTTCGGGTTTGTGGCACTGTGGTGTTGGGATCAAAAAACACCAGTTTGACCAATACGTTGGCCAGCGAGATACCGAGAAACGACATCATCATGGTAGTGATGATTTCATTGATGTTTTGCCACGCCTTTAACAGTCCCGGCAGCAGCGCCCAAATGCCGCCAACCAGCGCCGCCGCCAGCATCGCCAGCAGCAGCGTGAGCCACACCGGTGCGCCCCAGGCAATCAACGCGGGCGCCAGCGCCGAGGAAGTGACGGCGCCGAGCAGAAATTGTCCGTCACCGCCTAGGTTCCATAGCCCGGCACGAAACGCCACGATCAGGCTGGCGGCGATCAGTAGCAGCGGTCCCATACGCGTCAAGGTGGCATCCAGACCGGACGGCGTGAATAACCCTTTACGCACGATGTAGGCGTAATACTCCAGCGGATTGACGCCCATGATCAGCAGCAGGCTGCCAGTGATTGCCAGCGCAATCAGTAGCGGCACCAGCGAATAGGCCAGCCGTGTCAGCCACACTTTAATCCATGAAGGCAGCGCCACCGCGGGCGATGACAGGCCGGTTTGTTCTGATTGACTGTTCATGACTGCACTCCACTCATCAGTTCACCCACGCGCGCACGGGCGTTGGGATCGTTATCGACCACGCCAACAATCTGGCCTTGAGACATCACCGCGATGCGGTCGGCGAGTTCCAGGATCTCTTCAAGATCGGTGGAAATCAGCATCACGGCGCTGCCCGATTCGGCCGTTTCCTGAATGCGGCGGCGCGTCGAACGAATATTTTGCAGATCGAGGCCGTAAGTGGGTTTGGAGAAAATCACCGCACGCGGCGTTCCGCCTAACTCACGCGCCAGCACCGCTTTCTGGATATTGCCGCCTGAAAGTTTGCCAATCGGCGTTTCCGCCTGCGGTACGCGAATGTCATATTCCCGAATGCGCGTCCGGCTCCAGTCGGCAATCGCGGCGGTTTGCTCAATGCCGTTGCGCCAGAAAGGCGCATCGCCAATCTGTTTCAGCAGCAGATTGATGGCCACCGGAAAGGTGCCGACCGTGCCTTCGCCCAGCCGGTTATCGGTGACATAGCGCAGGCCGCGCCGCCGCCGATCGCCAATGGAATCACTTTCAATTGAGATGCCATCCAGCCAGATGCGCCCGCTGCTGAGCGGGCGTTGACCAGCAATCGCTTCGGCCAGCTGTTTTTGCCCGTTGCCATCAATACCGGCCACGCCGACGATTTCGCCAGGACGAATGCGCAATTCAATGCGGCTCACCGGCACCAGCGCGTCGCTGACTTCCAGCGCATGGATTTCCAGCACCGGCTTCGCCTCGCGCTGGCAGCTACTGATGCGTTCGCTGCGTTCAGCTTCGCGACTTTGCGCTGCATCAAGGTTGAACATCAGTTGCACCACCTGACGCGTCGCTTCCTCTCGGCTTAGCGCGCGTAAACTGTCAGGCGTGATTTCGCCCACTTTACGGCCCAGCCGCAGCACGGAGATGCGGTCGCCCCAATCCAGCGCTTCGTTGAGCTTGTGAGTGATGAACACCACCGCCAACCCTTGCGCCACTAAACGCCGCATCAGTTGGCCCAATTCGCTGGCATTTTGCGGCGTCAGCATGGCGGTAGCTTCGTCCAGAATCAGCACCCGACTGCCGCGCAGCAGCGTGCGCACAATCTCTGCCTGCTGCTGCTCACCCAGTGATAACGATCCCGCTGTTGCATGGGGATTAACCTGCACGCCAATCTCTTTGCTGACGCGAGCAATGTCTTGCGCCAACCCGGCGCGAGGAGGGCGCTTCCACCACCGTTCGCCCAGCACAAAGTTTTCCACCACCGACAACGTGGGCACCATCATGGAGTGCTGGAAAACGGTGCCAATGCCCAGTTCCAGCGCCCGCTGCGGCGAGTTAATGTTCTGCTGCACGCCGCCTAGCGTGATGCTGCCTTCATCAGGCTGTAACAGCCCGGCCAGCATGCTGACCAGCGTGGATTTCCCCGCGCCGTTTTCGCCCAGCAACACGTGAACCTCACCCGGCCACAAGGCAAAATCCACCTGATCGTTGGCGACAATACCGGGAAATCGTTTGGTAACCTGCTTAACCGACAGCACGGGCGCAATATCACTCATCATGGGCTCCGGGTTTTCATTCGATTATGATTTGCCGCTATTTAATAAATCATGTAGCGATTTCGCATCATATTCTGCAGGCACTTTTATGCTGCCAGCGATAATTTGCTGTTTAACTTGATCAACACTCTGCCAAATATCATCAGGAATATGCGTGGTTTTTAATAAGCTGATCGAACCATCCGCTAAAGAGGTTTTATAATTGTGGCTACCGTATTTATCCGCTTTTAGGTCGGCGATCATCGCGCTAAATACCGGCGTGAGATTCCACAGCACCGAGCTTAATAGATTGCCTTTATCGATTTTTGATTTATCGCCGATCACGTCGATGAAATAGACTTTGCCACCGTCCGCCGCTTTAGCGGTTTCAACCGCCTGCAACATGCCGAAGCTGGAACCGTTGCCCTGGCCAAAGATGATGTCTGCGCCGGCAGCAATAACCGATGTGGTGACGCGTTTGCCGCCCGCAGCATCGCTATACGCGGCGGGGCCGATCACCGCGTAGCGGATTTTGATGTCGGCTTTGGTGGCGCGAGCACCGCGAATAAAGGCGTTGGATTGCGCATTCCATGACGGCGGTTCGCCGGATACCACCATGCCGAGCGTACCGCTGCGGCTCATTTTCGCCGCCAGCACGCCCGCCAGATAAGCCCCTTCGTGGCCGCTGACGGTGTAATCCGCCACCATGCCAGCTTTGAGGGCAGCGGGGCTGTCGGTTACTGCAACCGGCACTTTACTCTGTGCACCAATCTCCGGTGCCGCCTGGTTATAGCCGCTGGCATGGGCAATCAACAATTGTGCACCATCGTCGATAAGGTCACGCATCGCCGGGCGCACATCGCCATAACCTAAGTTTTCCGCCACCATCACTTTCACACCCTGTTTTTCTCCGGCGGCTTTCGCGGCATCGATTCCTTGCTGGTTCCAGCCAAAATCGGTTCCCGGTTCAGGTGTTAAAATAGCGATGGATTTAATATCGGCAGCCTGGCTGCTGACACAATAAAATAAACTGACCCACAGTGCGGAACGAATGGTTTGCCAACTTCTCATCGTCGTGCTCCTCATTAATTGTTGTTGACACCTGGCGAAATTAAATAAATATTCGTTTTGATACTTCATCATTCTCATTTATAGCGAGAGCAATTATGCGAATTCACTGGCTATTAAGTTGTGCTGTTATTATTTCTGCTCCAGCATGGGCACAGGAAACGCTGCACGTTGAGCGCGGAACGCAAGGGCTGGATAAATTTGTCGTTGCGGTCAATAACCAGGGCAAACTTCCGTTGTCCTGTGAAGTGGCGACCGCACATTGGTACTCGGTGGCGTTGGGTGAGATTGCGCCCGGAAAAACGCTGCACACCGCGCTGTGGAAAAACAGCGGCAGTGGCGAAGTGTTTATTCTGAATCAGCATCAGGATCGCATGCCGGTGCAACGGTTCTGGTGCGGTCAGCAGGGCGCCAGCTGGCAGACGCGTTATCAGTTTACCTTGCCCGATCGCCGTCAGCACCGACCGCATTCTAGCGCCTTCATCTGCCGCGCTGGCGAAAGCACCACGCAGTGCCAACCCACCAGCTAAAACTTGCCACGCTGCCACCATTCTCTCCTCCGCACAGCTGATTAACGGAATGAACAGCGTAATCACCAGGTTACGCTGTTGCGAATACCACCATTGCGCCGGTGCATTTCATTAAGCTATTCACATAACCAATATGCAACCAATATTTTTGGTTGACTCATATCGTTTGGTTATCGCTCACCACCGGGTCATACTAATTTCCAGTGGCTGAAAGCGACGCCAGCAGCGCGCCAATAATCAGACCATTCAGTGCAACCAAATAATAGTCAATAATTACAACGCACTAATAACTGTTTGCACTTTCAGTTCACACTGTTTTTTCAGTGCTTTCCGATGCTAAAAACCCTGTTTCTCACTCATGTCGCAACCAATGTTAATGGTTGTAATATTTTCACCATTGTGTTTTTCTGGCGTTACCGGGATCGCCAACACCAGAGGAAGCCCGGTAATGGTTGAGTGATTGGTTTTACTGTTCGAACCGGCGTGAAGAGGTCTTTGCGTCGTGACAGATTCTCAAACTCAGGGGGTAGCCGTGGAAGCGATGTTGAAAGGCGTAGCACAACAAAAACTCAAAACCGGTGCGGAGTTCAAAGCGTCGTTAGATGATGGTCGCCAGCTGTGGGTCAACGGCAAAAAACTGGAGAAGGTCACCGATGAACCGGCGCTTGCGGCAGGCGTTGATCTGCTGGCATCGATGTTCGACGACCAGTTCACTGAGGAACATGCCGAGGCCACCACCGTCACTGACAGCGTGACCGGCGATGTCTACAGCCGCTCCTGGCAAATCCCACGCACCATCAGTGAATTGCAGGATCGTCGCAAGATGATCGAATACACCTCGCTGAAAACCGGCGGCACCTTTGGTCGTCCACCGGATTTAGCGCCCGCGATTGCTGTGGGGTTGTATGCGTATTTGCCGACCTTCAAAGCCAAGAAATCGACGTTTGATGGCTGCCAGCCGGACTTTGCCGAGAACATTGAGCGTTATTTAGCCTACGGCCGTGATAACAACTTAACTGCTTCCGAAAGCCTGACCGGTCCACAAACCGACCGCTCATCGCCGAAAGCCGGTGAAGCCTCATTGTTACGGGTGAAAAGCATTGAACGCGGCGGCATTCGCGTCTCCGGTGCCAAAACCGTGGGATCGATTGCGGCGCAGGCTAACGAGATCTTCTTTACTAACCTCGGCGGCATCCAGGAAACCCCAGCCGAAGCCTGTATTTGGGGCTCGGTTCCGATCAATTCCGACGGCATTCGCATGATTTCCCGTGAAATGGTGTCACATCCGGGTGCCGATCCGTTTGATCATCCGGTAGCGCGTCTCGGCGAAGAAGCCGACCAGTTCATTATTTTTGACAACGTGTTCGTGCCCACTGAGCGCATTTTCAATCTCGGCGATCCCTCAGCGATGCAGTATTACGGCCCGGTGTGCACCTTTGCCCACTGGCACGTCTTGACGCGTTTAGCAGTGAAAGCCGAACTGTTTGTCGGTGCCGGCCAACTGGTGCTGGATGTGCTCGGTACCGGCCGCATTCCGGCGGTACAGGCGATGCTCGGCGAACTGATTGAGTACGCGCAAACCCTGCGGGCCTTTGTCTATGCCGCAGAAGCCAAAGCACAGCTCACCGAAGGGGAAGTGATGGCGCCGGATGTCGGCATGCTGACGGCCGGGCGTCTCTATTCGATTCAACACTATCCGCGCATCATCCACATTTTGCAGGAGATGTGTGGTCAAGGCCTGGTGATGCGTTTCGGTAAAGCCGCGTTTGATAACCCAGACATTGGCCACTACCTGCGCGACCTGTTGGTTGGTCACGGTGCCAGCGCCATGGAAAAAGAGCAGCTGATGAACTTTATCTGGGATATGACCACCAGTTCGCTGGCAGGACGTGTGGCGCTGTTCGAAAACGTCAACTCCAGCCCGGCACCGCGCCTGCGTGCGCGTCTGTATGAAGAAGTTAAACGCGATGTGTTTGTTGACCAGGTGAAGAAGCTGGCCGGGTTGGCGTAAGCAGGCTAGTCACTTAAATCACAAAGCGCACGTACCGTAGCGGCGCAATTCATTGCGTTGTGTTGACCTTTTAAAATCAACTGAACGCGATAAATCGCGCCGCTACGGAATGTGCGATGGTTGGATGCTGCGCTTAACTGCTCTTTGTATCCCGATGCAACGGAGAATCGCATGTTTAACGAGTATGCAGACTACGACGGTCTGGGGCTGGCTGCGCTTATTCGTCAGCGGCAGGTCAGCGCAGAAGAGGTACTGGAAACCGCAATAACGCTGTGTGAACAGGGCAATCCGGCACTCAACGCGGTGGTGCATCCTGCCTGGGAACAGGCACGCCAACAGCTGCGCGACGGATTACCCGATGGGCCGTTTGCGGGCGTACCGATGCTGATCAAAAACACCGGTTTTGAGGTCAACGGCCAGCCTTTATCCAGTGGTTCGCACTTATTCAGTGACGTGATCTCGACGCAGGACAGCACGCTGATTGCGCGCTATCGCCGTGCCGGACTGCTGTTGCTGGGCAAATCCAATACGCCGGAATTTGCCCTGAGCTTTACCACCGAACCGCTGGCGTATGGGGCAACGCGCAATCCGTGGGATGTGACGCGCTCGCCAGGCGGTTCGTCTGGCGGCTCAGCGGCGGCGGTTGCCGCGGGATGGATGCCGCTGGCCAATGCCTCAGATGGTGCAGGCTCCACCCGCGTTCCGGCCTCGCATTGCGGCCTGTTTGGTTTCAAACCCAGCCGCATGCGCAATCCGCTTGGTCCGGTGGCGGTGGAAGCCATTGCCGGTATGTCGACGCCGCATGCGGTGAGCTGGTCGGTGCGCGACAATGCTGCGCTGCTGGATGTCAGTGCCGGCGCGGATCGTGGCGATCCCTATGCCGCGCCCGCCAGCCCTTACAGCTATTTGCACGCCGTCACGCAAGCCCCGCGCCCGCTGCGCATCGGCTTGATTACACGCTCCCCGCTGGGAAATACCCTCGATCCTGAGATTTTGCAGGTGGTGAATCAGACGGCCAGCTTATGCAGCAGCTTAGGGCATCAGGTGGAACCCGCCGAGTGCCGCTACGACATCGAGGCGTTGATGCGCGCCTGGCGCATTATTTTGGGCGTCAATGTCGCCAATGGCATGAACAGCTTTGCCGCCGCGCGCGGTATCAGCGATGCGCTGGCGCGCCTTGAACCGGTGAATCAACAGTGGATTACGGAAGGATTGAGTTGGCGCGGCACGGACTATTTGTGGGCGGTGAATCAGCTGCACGCCAGTGCGCGTGCCATGGGGCAATTCTTCAGCCAGTACGACATTTTGCTGTCGCCAGTCACCAGCGAGGTTGCGCCTTTGCTGGGTGAAATGCGCGGTGACACGCACGATCTTGACGCCTTCTATCAACGCTTCTGGCAACACGGTCCGTTCACCTGCGTTTTCAATGCCTCTGGCTGTCCGGCGATGAGCGTTCCGCTGGGTATGTCCCGCGCGGGTTTGCCAGTCGGCGTCCATTTTGGCGCGGCGTTTGGTGAGGAGGCCACGCTGTTTTCGCTGGCCGGTCAACTTGAGCAGGCGCAGCCCTGGTTCCATCGTCGCCCTCTATTTAACAGGAGTTCTCATGTCTCTGTCTGAGCAGGCCATTCTGGCGTTATCGGCGCGTGAAGTGGCGTCCAACATTCAAACTGGCAGCTTAACCGCCTGTGCCGCCATCGCCGCGCGGCAGGCGCAGATTGCGCGCCATGAACCCGCCATCCTGGCATGGGAAACTCTGGCTGGCGCCCAAGCCATGCAGGCTGCAGAAGCGTTGGATGGCCAGGCACATAAAGGTGCGTTGGCGGGCGTCGCCATTGGCGTCAAAGACGTGATTGATACCGCCGATCTCGCCACCGGTTATGGTTCCGCGCTGTATCGCGGATTTCGCCCGGCGTGGGATGCCAGCTGTGTGGCGATGGCACGCCGCGCTGACGCGGTGATTTTGGGTAAAACCGTGACCACTGAATTCGCCATGGCCAGCCCGAATCAAACCCGCAATCCGCATAATCCGCTGCACACGCCCGGAGGTTCCTCAAGCGGTTCTTGTGCGGCGGTGGCGGCCAATATGGCGCAGGTGGCGTACGGCACGCAGACCTCCGGCTCGATTATCCGTCCGGCGTCTTATTGCGGCGTGGTGGGTTACAAACCGAGTTTCGGCACCATTAACAGTACCGGCGCCAAAGTGCTGGCGCATTCGCTGGACACCATTGGCGTGATTACCCGCAACGTGCGCGATGCAGGCTTCGCCAGCGCGGTACTCGCCAGTCGACCGGAATTGAACGTGGGCGAGGTATCTGCCGCGCCGCGCATTGCGGTGTTCCGATCGTCGAACTGGGCGCAGGCGCAGAGTGAATCTCAGGCGGCGCTGGAGTTTGCTGCAACGCAGCTGGCTGCCAAAGGCGCACATGTGAGTGAAATCGCCACGCCGCCACACTTCGAACAGCTGTTCGCGATGCACGATGCGGTAATGGGCTGGGAAGTGGCGCATGCGCTGGCCTTTGAACATCGTCGCAGCGAAATCAGCGATGTCACGCGGCGTTTTCTCGATTTCAAAGCGGAATCCACTTTTGCGCACTATCAGCAGGCTCAGGCAGCGCTGGGCGAATGGCGTCGCCAGATGCAAGCATTGATGGACGGATACGATGTGATTGTGACGCTGGCCGCACCCGGCGAAGCGCCCGAGGGCTTGGCTGCCACCGGCGATCCGGCGTTTAACCAGGTGTGGACCTTGCTGCATACGCCGTGCATTACCGTACCGGCCTGGCGCGGACCAAAAGGGTTGCCGGTCGGCATTCAGCTGGTTGGGCGGATTGGCGACGATGCGCGTTTGCTGCACGGCGCGGCGTGGGTTGAGGATCAGTTAGCGGTTAAACAGGATTTCACAGGAGTTGTATGAAGCTCACCGCGTCCGCTGTTTCGCCTTCGCGCAGTAATCAACTGATTCACTGGGGCGGACTGTTTGTCCTTGCTGCGGCCATTTCCCAGTTGCTGACGCTGATCAATTTCCCGGCGGCGGCGCTGCTGGGCTCAATGCTGGCCGGCGTGTGTTTTGCGGTGAGCGGCAATGAGCGGCGCTTGTGGCGGCCGGTGTTTCTGCTGGCGCAAGGCGTGGCCGGATGCCTGATTGCCACCAATCTGACACCGGTGATTTTGCTGTCGGTGATCGGTAACTGGCCGATTTTGCTGCTGTCGGTATCGGCCACGTTGCTGTTCTCGTTTGCGATCAGCTGGGCGATTCGCTATTTCGGCAAAGTGTCGGCAGAAACCGCCATCTGGGCCGCAATGCCGGGCATGTCGAGCGCCATGGTGATTATCGCCTATGAACGCAATGCCGACGGTCGCGTAGTGGCGTTGGTGCAATATATCCGACTCGCCTCGGTGGTAGTGGCCGTCACGATGGTGTCGCATCTGTTTGCTACACCCGCCACGGTGATCAGCAGTGCGAGCTTGTTCCACTTCACGCCCATCGCCCTCAGTGCATTGTGCAGCACGCTGGCGATCGCTGCACTTGGGCCGCTGGCGACGCGCTATCTGCGCTTTTTACCGGCGGCGGCGATGATGGTACCGCTGATTATCGGCGCTCTGCTCAGCGCCAGCGATATCTACCACATGACGCTGCCCGGCTGGGTGCTGAATCTGGCATTTGCCGCGATCGGACTGGAAGTGGGGCTTAAATTCACCCGTGAAATCTTACTGCGGCTGATCCGCATGATCCCTTTGGCGCTGCTGGCTTCGCTGGCGCTGATTGGTCTCAGCGCGCTGTTTTCTTTGTTGCTGAGCTATTTGATGAATGTGGATTTGCTGACGGCTTTTCTGGCAACCGTGCCGGGCAGCATTGATTCCGTGGCGATTGTGGCGATTGCCAGCCACGTGGATGTGACCTTTGTACTGGCGTTGCAAACCGTGCGCATGTTTGTGGTGGTGTTGGGCGCGCCATTTTTTGTGCGGCAACTGCGCCGTTTACCCGGCTGGGAACAAGAGGAAGCGAGATGACAACCATTGAGATACCCCTGGAAGAGCAGTTTAAAAGCGCCATGCGCCAATTAGCCACGGCGGTGAACATCATTACCACGGGCGCAGGAGAAGGGCGACGCGGCCTGACGGCGTCGGCGGTGTGTAGCCTGACGGTAACGCCGCCAATGGTGCTGATTTGCGTTAACCATTTCGGCGAAGCGCATCGCGCCATGCTGGAGAACGGCACGTTTTGCGTCAACGTGCTGAATGCCGACCAGCGCTTTTTGGCCGATATCTTTGCCGGTCAGGCGGGCGTGCCGCCCAGCGAGCGTTTCCATCACGCCACATGGAGTGAACTCGCCAGCGGCGCACCGGCGCTGGATAACGCGTTAGTCAATCTCGACTGCCGCATCGCGGAACGCGTCCAGACCTCCACCCACAGCGTGTTTTTTGGTGCGGTGAAAGCCATCCGCTTCGGCGATACGCAGCCTCCGTTACTCCATTTTGATCGTCAATATTTCTCACTGGCGGCGCCTGGCATCGCCTGAATCTCATCTGCACGAGGAACTTAAGATGGCTGTAAGTGATAGCGATTTAGTAAAAGGTTGGCAGCAGGTGTTGAGCTTGTGTCAATTAAAGGCGGGCGAGCAGGTTACGATCCTCACCAGCACCGATTCCCATCCGCAGGTGGTCAATACCTGTGAGATTGCCTGCGGTTTGCTGGGCGGTATCGTCACGCGTTTGGTGCTGCCACCGATGAACGGTGAGAAAGCGTTGAGTCCGGATAAATCGGGATATGTAGGAAAAACCGCGCTGGATACCAATATCGTGGCGTTGAATGCGCTGAAAAGCAGCGATCTGATCATCGATACCATGCTGCTGTTGTTTTCGCCGGAGCAGGAGGAGATCCTCAAAGCCAATACACGCATGTTGCTGGCGGTAGAACCGCCGGAAATTCTGCTGCGTTTACTGCCCACTATGGCCGACAAGCAGCGTGCGCTGGCTGCCACCAAACGGTTGCAGCAGGCGAAATCCATGACGGTGACCTCCGCCGCCGGCACCGATTTCAGCTGTAAGTTGGGTGATTATCCGGTGCTCACCCAACATGGTTTTTCCGATGTGCCGGGCAAGTGGGATCATTGGCCAAGCTGTTTTATCGCCAGTTGGCCCAATGAGGGCAGTTGCAACGGCAAGATTGTGATTGATAGCGGCGACATTTTGCTGCCGTTCAAACGTTACGCGCGTGACCCTGTCACCTTAATTATTGAAGAAGGCTACATTCGCCGCATCGAAGGCGGGTTTGATGCTGAGTTTATGCGTGATTTTATGCAGTCGTTTAACGATCCCGAAGCCTACGCCATGGCGCATGTGGGTTGGGGATTAATGACACGCGCCCATTGGAGCACATTGGGGCTGTACGATCGCCAGTCAACCATTGGCATGGATGCGCGAGCCTTTGCCGGAAATTTCCTGTTCTCCAGCGGACCGAATACCGAAGCGGGCGGCACGCGCGATACGCCATGCCATCTCGATATTCCACTGAGAAATTGTTCGCTTTCGCTGGATGGCGAACCGATGACCATCAACGGTAAAGTGATCGCCGAAGATCAGCGTTAAGCCAATTAAATGGTGCGCTGTATTGCGCACCTTTCATTCCTCTTTGTCTTCCGTTCGATAGTGCCAGCATCAAATAGGAATTTTTACCTTCCGCCTTATCTAAAAACACCTTAAATTCACGCCGACGAGCAGTGCCAGTCAAAACAGATTGGGTATTTTAACAACAATCAAATAAACATTATTCTTGCCATAAATTAATGGCAGTGAGGCTTTGTATGCTTTTAAAACGCAGCTGTAATATTGCTATTGTCGTGCTGGTTATGCTTTCCGTTACCGCTTGCAGCATGTCGCATCGTGGCAGAAATACCGCCATTGGTGCCGGTGTCGGTGCGGTAGGCGGTGCGGTGCTTACCGGTGGCAGCACCTTCGGAACACTGGGCGGCGCGGCGATCGGTGGTTTGATTGGACATGAAGTGAGCCGTTAATTTAATTGCTGCCGCGTTATTAACGTTGGCAGCCAATATATTAATTAACCTGTTTTATTGCCTGCTTAAATTATTCCGCTGTACTTCAAATGCAAAAAAGGCCGCCCAATGGGCGACCTTTTCCGGCACTTCCTTGTGCGACCATTCCCTATTTGTATAATTCTGCGGTCATGTGCACGCGCTTATTGGTATTTGCAGCGGTAATTTTATACTGAGCACCTTGCTCCTTAGCCTGCGCAGCGATTTTTGCTTCGGCACCATCCAGAGTAGAAGAGGTGACGGAAACGCTTTGCGCGCATTGGGTATGAGTAATTCCCAGGCAAAAAAAATTTAATGCTGTGCCAGGTCGATGATTAAGAGACGAATTTCGCGCGTGTTGACGTATCTTAACGCAACCTTCCTCGTCAATTTTCCAGGCCACTGTCAGTAATGAGTGTTTCAACCGGCATCTCCATGAAAGTTTTGGCGGCGCTCAGTTCTACGCTGATGCTTGCCTGCGTTAAAGGCCTCGGCGGAACTGTGCCGGTTGGTGAAGTGATTTTTTTCCGTTCGTTTCTCGCCATGCTTCCTTTGCTGGTTTGGCTTCGCCTGCAGGGAAATGTGAAAGAGGGGATCACGACGTCAGATGTTAAAGGGCATTTCTTGCGTGGGCTAGCAGGAACGGGCGGCATGTATTTAAGTTATCTCTCGCTGCTCTATATTTCCCTGGCCGATGCCACGGTGCTTAACTACGCAGCACCGCTTTTTACCGTCGTTCTTGCGGCCATTATTCTGCGTGAAAGGGTGAAGTTTTATCGCTGGATCGCGGTATTAACCGGGTTCGCGGGCATTCTGGTGATGCTTTCAGGCCTGATCGCTTTCTCTGGTTCATCAATCAGTTTTGCTTCGTCGGCGGGCGTGATGCTGGCAATCGCCGCTGCCTTATGTACGGCGGGCGCATCGATACAAATCCGCTTGCTTAATAAAACAGAAAAACCCGGCGCCATTGCTTTCTGGTTTGCGGTCATGACCGCCTCGACATCACTGCTTACGGTCGTTGCCGGTTGGAAGATGCCTGATAGTCGTGAACTGCTGTTATTAGTCGGTTGCGGCCTGTTTGGCGGAATTACACAAATCCTTCTGACGCTCAGTCTGCGATATGCTGATGCCTCATTACTGGCCCCATTTGATTACACCACGCTGATCTGGTCAGTATTAATTGGCTTTATGTTCCTCGGAGCATTACCTGGGATTAATACCTTTGCGGGTGCGGCGCTGGTTATGGCGGGTGGACTGTTTTCCATCATTGGCGAGCAGCGCCAGCGGAAAGCAGCGACGCTTCATCCATAAAATTCCCGGCGGTAGCCGGGAATGTGTCTTTCATCAAAAAACCAGCTGCACCTTCGCCGCGCGCTCTTTATCCGCCGCCAGTTCCAGTGCGAATGCCGCATCCTGCATCGGCATTTCGGCTGAAAGCAGCGGTAGGGGATTGATTTTGCCTAGCTCAAGCCAGCGTACCGCGGTGGTGAACTCGCTGGTGAAACGGAAGGATCCACGCAGCTGTATCTCTTTGACCAGCAGCGGTCCGATGGGATAGTTCACTTCTGCCGCGCCCATGCCGAGCTGCACGATAATGCCACCCGGACGCGTAAAGGCAACCAGCGAAGCCACCGCCGCGCCTGCGCCTGATGCTTCAAAGCAGACATCAAAACTGCCGCCATTCTCTGCCCAGAGTGCAGTTTGCTGCTCCTCACGCGGATCGAGCGCCGCGCTGGCGCCCATCTCGTTCGCCAGCTGACGGCAACGCTCACTGATGTCGGTTGCTACTACTTCGGTGGCACCCGAAGCCAGCGCCGCCGCGATGACCAGACAACCGATCGGTCCGGCGCCGGTGACCAGTACGCGCTTGCCGGTCAGATCGCCAGCCTGACGTACCGCATGAATGCACACCGCCAGCGGTTCGGCGAAGGCCATCACTTTGGCATCTGCGCCTTCGCTGTACGGCACGCACTGCACGGGATTAACCGCCACATATTGGGCAAATCCGCCGTTAACATGTGGGAAAAACTGCGCGCTGCCCATAAAGCGCATTGAGTGGCACAGGTTCTGTTTTCCTTCCTGACACAGCGCGCACAGCTGGCACGGTTGGGAAGGGTTGATCGCCACGCGCTGGCCAACCTTCAGGTCGCTGTTTTCTGGCACTTGCTCGATGATGCCAACAAATTCATGGCCTAAAATCATCGGCGCTTTCAGTACCGACATGCCCGCGCGGCCATGCTGGAAATAGTGAATATCCGAGCCACAAATCCCGCCACGCTCAACTTTGACTAACACTTGCTGCGCGCTCCACTCAATTTCCCGCGACTCACAGCGCACATCATGTGCGGCATTGACGATCACCGCGTTCACTGTTTTCTGCTGCATTATGCTTCTCTCTATGCGTTTGAAGGGGTTTCGAATTTCTTCTTATTTTCAGCTTGCTGTTCGCCGGGCGGCGTCATCACTTCAATTTTGCCAACCAGCAGCAGGTAGGCCAAAAAGCCCATCAGCGCGACGGCGGCGATGTACCACATGGCGTACTGGAAGTTGTGGGTGCGCTGCAAAATAACGCCAATGATGATCGGGCTGACAATGCCGGAGAGATTGCCAAAAATATTCAGAAAGCCGCCGATGGTGCCGATTAAGTGACGCGGAATCACATCGCTGCACACCACCCAGCCCAAATTAGAGAAGGCGTTGGCGAAGAAGGCGATAGAGAGAATAGCGATGGCAATCACCGGGCTGTCCTGGAAGAAATTCACCAGCGCAATCGAACAGGTGAGCAACATGCCCAGCATTACCGGCAGCTTGCGGGCAAAGGTGCGGCTGCGTCCACGCTTCAGCAGGAAATCACTCAGCGTTCCGCCGCACAGCACGCCAGCCATCGCCATCAGATAAGGGAACATCGCGCCAATCCCCGCTTTATCGATCGACAGATGCAACCCTTTTTCCAGATAGACAATAAACCAGGTCAGGAAAAAGTAGAGCGTCGACGAGGCCGCGAACTGCGCGATAAACAAACCCCATGTGGTGCGCTGACGCAGGATGTATTTTACCGACTGCCAGTTAACCTTGCCGTTTCCGGTTTGCTGATTCACTGAACCGTGGCCTCCGCCTTTGCGGATAATATCGAGTTCCGCATCATTCACTTTGCTGCTGTGCTGCGGATCGCGATAGACAATCAGCCAGTAAATGCCGAACACAATGCCAACCAGGCCAGAGAGATAAAATGACATCTCCCAACCCCATTGAGAAACGATTAACGACAGCACCGGCGTCAGCAGCGCCAGACCAATATATTGCGCGCTGGAATAGGTTGCCGTTGCACGCGCACGTTCATGGTCGGGAAACCAGGTGGCGATGATTTTGGTGTTGGAGGGAAAAGAGGGCGCTTCCGCCACGCCAATCAGCGCGCGGCACACCAGCAGCATCATAAATGACGCGGTGGCGGTGGTGAAAAAGTGATGCGACGCCAATCCCATCAGCAGGGTAAACAGGCTCCACAGCACAATCGCGCTGCCGTACAGCCAGCGCGAACCAATCCGGTCGAGCAGATAGCCGACCGGAATCTGGCTCAGGGCATAAAACCAGGTAAACATCGAAAACAGTAAACCCAACTGCGTGGCGGATAAGAAAAACTCGCCCTGAATATGGGAACCGGCCACCGCCAGGTTAGCGCGATCCATGTAATTGATAGCGGTGACAATAAACAGCATGAATAAAACGCTTAAACGCGTGCGCGTGGGTTTCATGGTCATGACTTCATTCTCTATTAGTATGCAGAGCGGGTTTGTGCCGTTGGCGTGCTTAGGCTGCTAAAGGTGGTCAGCGCGGTGAGTAATACCGCCACGACCAGCGATCCGCCCATAAATACGTAAGATGCCGCCGGGCTGCCGGTCAGGCCATTGAGATAGC
The DNA here is from genome assembly GCF_013385945.1 of Pantoea sp. B9002. Classification (NCBI taxonomy): domain Bacteria; kingdom Pseudomonadati; phylum Pseudomonadota; class Gammaproteobacteria; order Enterobacterales; family Erwiniaceae; genus Pantoea; species Pantoea sp. B9002. The sequence goes on along the minus strand of NZ_JACAPA010000005.1, from coordinate 53,627 downwards.
CCACAATCCACGCGCCGACGAAAGATCCCAGCGCACCGAAGCAGACCACGAAGGACATCGCGCCCGCCACAACGTTGCGTGGCAGCATCTCAGGGATCGCAGCGAAGAAGGGTCCGTACGGCGTGTACATCGCACCGCCCGCGATCACCAACAGTGCCCATGAGAGCCAGAAGTGCGTCGCACCGAGCGTAAAGGAAGCAATGAAGCACACCGCGCCCAGCCCAAGGAAAAGCAGCACGATGTTTTTACGCTGTTGATATTTATCGGAGAACCAGGATGCGGTCAGCATCAGCGGCACGGCGAGCAGATAGGGCGCGGCTGAGAGCCAGCCGGTCGCGACGATGCCCATGCCGGACGCGCTCTTCAGCATGGAAGGCAGCCACATGATGAAACCGTACATGCCGATATTCCAGAAGAAGTGGATAAACGCCAGCGCCAGCACTTTAGGCGAGCGGAAGGCTTCACGGTAATTCTTAACCGGTTTGATCGACTGCTGCTCTGCCGCCAGCGCGTTTTCCACCGCACGCTTTTCGGCCTCGCTCAGCCATTTGGCATCACGCGGTCGGTCGGCATAAATTTTCCACCAGATAAACGCCCATAAGATGGCAGGCACGCCTTCAATAATGAACATGCCGCGCCAGCCAAAGGCGTTCACCAGATAGCCGGAGAGAATCGACATCCACAACACGGTGATCGGATTGCCGAGGAACAGAAAGGTGTTGGCTTTGGAACGCTCCGCGCGCGTGAACCAGTGGCTGAGGAAGATCAGCATCGCCGGCATCACCACACTTTCTGCTACGCCGAGCAGGAAGCGGATCACAGCCAGCAGCGCCACGCTGTGCACCATGCCGGTGGCGGTGGCCAATGCGCCCCACAGGATCAGGCTCCAAAAAATCAGCTTCTTCGCCGAGTGCTTTTCGGCATAAATGCCGCCCGGCACCTGGAAACAGAAGTAACCGAGGAAAAACAGTGCGCCAAGTAACGCCGAAATGGCGGGCGTGATATTGAGATCTTCAGCCAGACCTGCGGCGGCACCAAAACCGTAGTTGGCACGATCGAGGTAGGCGAGGCTATAGGTAATAAAGGCAATCGGGATGAGTTTTCCCCACCGACTGGCCGGTAAAATCCCTGCAATATTCTGGTTCATGGTATGACCTCAGGTCGCTTGAGTAGGATACAGCTGAGTCTTGATGCCCAGCTTAGGTCGTTTAAATCGGCCCTTTACAAGGTGGCGAGCCAGCCGCCATCCACGTAAATCATCTGGCCATTGACGTAATCGGAAGCAGAGGACGCCAGATAGATGGCGGTACCAACCAGCTCGTCGGGTTTTCCCCAGCGACCAGAAGGATTACTGCTGCAGACCCATTTATTGAACTCTTCGTTTTTGACCAGCGCTTCGTTCATATCCGTGAGGATGTAGCCCGGCCCGATGCCGTTGGTCTGGATGTTGAACGGTGCCCATTCAGCCGCCATCGATTTGGTTAGCAGCTTGATGCCGCCTTTCGCCGCAGTGTAAGGCGCGACGGTAGGGCGCGCGGCTTCGCTGGTCAGCGATCCGATATTGATAATTTTCCCACCGCGCTGGCGTTCCACCATGCGTTTGGCTGCGGCACGCGAGACGAGGAACGCGCTGGTGAGATTGACATCCAGCACGCGCTGCCAGTCGCTCAATGCCAGTTCCAGCATCGGTTTGCGGAACTGAATGCCTGCGTTGTTGATCACAATGTCGACGTGAATGTTCTCTTCATCAAGCTGCTGAAATACCGCTTCAATCGCGGCTTCATCTGCCACATTGAACAGAAAGCCTCGGGCATCAAATCCCCGTTGCTGTAATTGCTCCAGCGCCGTATCCATGTGCTCCTGACGCGTGCCATTCAGCAGCACCTTTGCGCCGGCCTGCGCCAGGCCTTGTGCATAAGCAAAGCCCAAACCGCGCGTTGAGCCGGTGATCAGGGCAGTTTTTCCGGAGAGGTTGAATAAGGTCTGCATAACAAAACGTCCTTCATGTAACATGACTAACAAGTTGGATGGGTTACTTTTACGTTATGCGCAGAATGGCAGCAATTGGCAGGCGAGAGATTTGTAAGATATCTCACAAATTTTTAATGCCATCGCCAGCAGGGAATTATCCAGTCTCTAAATTAAATCACTGAAAGTAATCACTAAATTTCGCTATTTTGCACTAATGCTCTTGATGTCACCAAAATTCATGCTTGTGTTGCAAGCAGTGACGCGTTAAAAAGCGGTAGACATGTAGGACAAGTGAGTGACGCCGTGGCGCTGGAAAGTATCCAAAAACATAATGTGGTTGATGTCATCTACGAGCAGATGAAGCAGAACATTCAGGATGGTCTGTGGGAGCCGGGCTGTAAGTTGCCGTCTGAAGCGGAACTAACCGCAACCTTTCAGGTAAGCCGCGTCAGCGTGCGCAGTGCCGTGCAGAAGCTGCGTGACCTTGGCGTGGTGGTGACGCATCAGGGAAAGGGCACGTATGTTACCCGCGAAGTGGCGCGCTACGGATCGTTCAGTGATAACCAGCCCATTCTGCATCTTTCGCAGGAAGAGTTTGATGATATGCGGGTTTTCCGTCAGACCGTCGAGTTCAAATGCATGGAGCTGGCAGTGCAGAACGCCACCGATGAGGATGTCAAAGTGCTGGAAAGCGCCTTGAATCGCATGCTGGTGAGTAAAGATGACTACAAGAAGTACTCGCTGGCGGACTACGATTTCCATCTGGCGATTGTGAAAGCCTCGCACAACAAGGTGTTCATCCACGTAATGGAATCCCTGAAGGGGATTTATGTGCATTACCTCGAAGAGTTGAACCGCGTATTAGGCATCACGCTGGAAAGCGTTGAAGCCCATATCAAAGTCTTTATGGCGTTGAAAAACCGCGATGCATCGCTGGCGGCCGAGACGCTTAATAGCGCGATGACACATAACGTGCACGCCATTGAAGATGTACGCCATAACTGAATAACCAAAAGCCCTGCAAGGGGCTTTTTAATACACATAACATGTAGGACATCATACAGCATGTTATCCAGATACCGTGAGGATCATGATGAGTAACCTGAAAATTACCGATGTAAAAACCATCCTTACCGCGCCAGGCGGCATCGATTTGGTGGTGGTAAAAATCGAAACCAGCGAACCCGGTTTATACGGCTTGGGCTGCGCCACCTTTACTCAGCGTATCTACGCGGTCGCCGCCGCGATTGAAAACTACATGAAGCCGTTTTTGATCGGCAAAGACCCGGCGCGTATCGAAGATATCTGGCAATCGGCGGCGGTCAGCGGTTACTGGCGTAACGGTCCGGTGATGAATAATGCGCTCTCCGGTGTGGATATGGCGCTGTGGGATCTGAAGGGTAAAGTTGCCGACTTGCCGGTGTATGAACTGCTTGGCGGCAAATGTCGCGATGGCGTGCCGCTTTATCGCCACTGCGATGGCGCTGATGAGATCGAAGTTGAAGATAACATTCGCGCGCGCATGGAGGAGGGCTATCAATATGTGCGCTGTCAGATGGGCATGTATGGCGGCGCGGGTACCGATGATTTGCGTTTGATTGCCGGCAAGCTGGCCAAAGCGCGCAATATCCAGCCGAAAGTGTCACCGCGTAATCCTACTCACGGCATCTATTTCGATCCGGATGCTTATGCGCGCGCAGTACCGCGCCTGTTTGATCATCTGCGCAATAAACTCGGCTTTGGCGTCGAATTTATTCATGATGTGCATGAACGCATCACGCCAATCGCTTCGATTCAGCTGGCAAAATCACTCGAACCGTATCAGCTATTTTTCCTCGAGGATCCGGTTGCGCCAGAAAATATCGACTGGCTGAGTAAGTTACGCAGCCAAAGCAGCACACCAATTGCCATGGGCGAGCTGTTTACACAAATCAACGAGTGGAAGCCATTAATTCAAAACCAGCTGATCGATTATATTCGCTGTCACGTCAGCACCATTGGCGGCATCACGCCGGCGAAGAAACTGGCGACCTTTGCGGAACTGTTTGGCGTGCGCACTGCGTGGCACGGTCCGGGCGATATCTCACCGATTGGCGTGGCAGCAAACCTGCATATTGATCTGAGCATCACCAATCTTGGCATTCAGGAGTACACGCCGGTGAATGAAGCATTGCAGGAAGTGTTCCCAGGCTGTCCGGAGATTGATCGCGGTTATGCCTACCTCAGCGATCGTCCGGGGTTGGGCGTGGATATCGATTTGAAAGAGGCGGCGAAATATCCGGTTTCAGGCGGTATTCCGGACTGGACTAACGCGCGTCTGCCAGATGGCACGGCGGCACGTCCGTAAACGATTTGAGTGTGTTAATTCCGGGGTATTAACCCCGGATTTTTATTTATAACAGCCGGGCGCGTGAGCGTTCGCTGGAAGGTGTATGACCGAACACGTGTTTGTAGCAGACCGTGAAATGGTTGCTGTTGGAAAATCCGCACATATAAGCGATGTCAGTAATGCTCTCTTCACTTTCGCGTATTTTCGCCCGCGCAGACACTAAACGCAGGCGCTTAATGAAATGCTCAGGCGTCATGCCGGTGGTGTCTTTAATCTGACGATAGAGCGTTCTTTTCGTCAGTAGAAACTGATCGCTTAACGCGTCCCAATTAATCTCTTCGAAACAGTTATCCTGAAGCCAGCCAATTAACTGATGCAGTTTATATTTGGTGTGACCGCGGCTGATGTTGCTGATTGCCTGATTAATTGCCATCAATAACTGAAAAAAGGCTACTTCTTTAAAAGCGTGCGCCATTTCATTTGAATTGGGCTGTTGGGACTGGATAAGTTGCGCAATTAACGACTGACAGGTACTGCGTTGCTCAGGTAATAACCATCCTTGCTGTAACTTTGAGGCTTCATTAATACGATTAATTAAGGTGTCGGTATTACTCAGGAAGTGGAAATCCTGCTGGCGATTAATCAGCACATTGGTGAGTTTTAACGTGCCGAGTTCATCATAGAAGTGATGATCGCCTTCGTTAACGAAAAAGACATCACCTTCCTGGATATAACTCGGTTTACCGTTAATCACATGCAAACCATGTCCACTCTCCACCAACACCAGTTCCGCGAACTCATGGCAATGTTCGTGATTATTATCTTCAGGATCACTGGAATAGACGGAAAATTGATCGCTGCTGTGAATGAAATAATCATCAATGTGAAGCTTGTGCATGGTGCGGGCGTTCCTGGAAACGAGAGGTAAGGCGCTTACCTTAAGGCAAGGTTTTTACGCTTTCCAACTTAAGTGCAGAAATTGTGATCGCATCCTTTCACACCACTCTGCCAGTGACATCAATAACCTCGAAATGGCAATTTCATAATAGCTGGTGGATAGAGGTCGCCCGTAATCTTCTCGGCATCACTACATGAGGAGATAACGATGGCACAAGGATTTCAGCAACTGAAGGATCACCGCCTGAAGAGAAATAGCCGCTTTCTGCAACTGGCTGAATCTCTGACCCCAGAATTACAGCAAACAACGATTCGCCCGCGCACCATCGTTCGTCTGCATAAGGATGATCGGCATCCCCATGGCTGGTTTGCAGAAGATATTGCCACCCCAGATTCACTGGATACACAGCGCCTCAATACCGGCGATGAAGTGATTCTCGATTTAGGGACGCATTGCGTCGGCTACCTACATCTCAGCTGTGAGGTGATGGGCAGCCCACAGGATGCTCCAGTGCATCTTCAGTTTATCTTTGGCGAAATTACCGCAGAAGTTGCCGAGGATTTCGCAGACTATTCTGGCTGGCTCAGCAGTAGCTGGTTGCAGCAGGAGCATCGCTATATCGATGTGCTGCCGGAGAACATTCAGCTTGCGCGCCGTTATTGCTGCCGATATGTCAAAATCCGCGTCGTTGCCACTTCGCAAAAATTTGGCATTCGATTAAGCGACATCGCCTTTACCTGTGTTTCATCGGCGCAAACGTTGCCTGCGCTGACGCGTTTTAGCGATCCGCTGCTGCAGAAAATCGATGATATCAGTGTGCTGACGCTGAAGAATTGCATGCAGAGTGTGTTCGAGGACGGTCCAAAGCGTGACAGACGACTATGGCTGGGCGATTTACGTTTGCAGGCATTAGTCAATTATCAGACTTTCCAGCAAGACAGTCTGGTGCGACGCTGTCTGTATCTTTTTGCCGGTGTAACCCGCGAGGATGGCATGGTTGCAGCCAATCTGTTTATGCAACCAGAAGTGATTGCGGATGATACCTACCTGCTGGATTACTCGTTGTTCTTCGTGGCGACCTTAGCCGATTACTTCGCTCATTCCGGTGACCGGGAAACCGTTGAGGATCTGTGGCCAACGGCCTGGCGACAAATTGAACTGGCGCTTGAGCGCCTGGATGCAGATGACCTGCTGCAGGATAGCGAGCAGTGGTGGGCATTCATTGACTGGCATGAACAGCTCAATAAGCAGGCACCGGCGCAGGGCGTGTTTATCTATTGTCTGCAGAAAGCCCTGATCCTTGCCAAAGCCGTTGCGCCGGCATCCGTAGCGGTAATTGCACAACTGCAGCGGCGCTTAAAAGACGCCAGTATGCAGCATCTCTGGCAACCCGAAATGGGCTTCTTTGCCAGCGGTAAGGATAAGCAGATTTCATGGGCCTCGCAGGTATGGATGATTCTAGCCGGGGTAGGTGATGAATCCTTCCAGCTGGCACTGCTCAACAGATTATCGTCCGATGCGCCCGCGATCGCTCTCCAGACTCCCTATATGATGCACCACTACGTAGAGGCACTTATACGGTGCAGGCAACATGCTGGGGCAGAGCAGGTGATTAAAGCTTATTGGGGAGAAATGGTTAATCGCGGTGCCGATACCTTCTGGGAAGTGTTCAATGCCGAGGATCCCACGCTCTCGCCATACGGCAGTCACCTGATCAATAGCTACTGTCATGCATGGAGCTGTACGCCTGCATGGTTATTACGTCAAAAATAAAAAGAGAAACAATATGACCTCTACCTTCGCTCAATGGCAACAACGACTGGGTTACGGAATTGCCGATCTCTCCTGTAACCTGGTCTGGCAGCTTATCTCGCTATACCTGATGTTTTTTTATACCGATATTATGGGGCTACCGGCCTATTATGCCGGCCTGATGTTTCTGGTTACGCGCTTAGTTGATGGTGTGGCTGACGTACTCATGGGGCTGGTGATTGATAACACCTCAACCCGCTGGGGGCGCTGCCGTCCGTGGCTGCTGATCGGCGCTATACCTTTCGGGCTGCTCTGCGTGATGGTTTTCTGGGTGCCCGAGTTTTCGACCATCGGTAAGCTGATTTACGCCTTTATTACTTATCTGTGCCTTTCGTTTCTGTATACGCTGGTGAACATCCCTTTTAGCGCCATGCTGCCGTTCCTTACCAGTGATGCTAAAGAGCGCACGGTGTTATCAACGGTGCGCATCATCATGGGATCACTGGGATCAACGCTGGTGGCCGTCGCCACGTTGCCGCTGGTTAAAACGCTGGGTAACGGCAATCAGGAGCAGGGTTTTCTCTACACCGCTGTCATCTTTGGCTGTATCGCCAGCTTCTTCCTGCTGCTGAGTTTTCGCAATGTGGAAGAGCGGATCAATGTCGTCAATGAAAAAATGACACTGTCACGTGCGTGGTACGGCCTGAAGAACAACCAACCCTGGAAGATCTTTGCGGTTAATATTTTCCTGATGTGGGGCGCATTCTTCTTCCAGACAGGGGCGCTGGTGTATTACTTCACCTATCACGTTCGCAGTGCAGATCTGACCGCCTTAGCCGCCGGGATTTCAACTTTTGTTCCGCTGCTGGGTACGCTTACTGTGCCGTGGCTGGCCTCCCGCATGAAAAAGATCTACGTCTACCAGGTTTCCTGCGCGGTGAATCTGCTGGGGATGGCGGTGATGATCCTGTCCAGTGATAGCGTTATGGGCCTGCTCACCGGTGCGGTGATTCTGTCGATTGGGGCGGGTCAACGTACGGCAATCTACTTCTCTATGCAGGCCGATCCTGTCGATTATGGCGAGTGGAAAACCGGCATCAATACCGCTGGCATCCTGAAGTCTGTCAATGGTTTCCTGGGAAAAGTGGCGATGGCCAGCGCTGGCGCGATTTCAGGTGGATTACTTTCCTGGGGCGGCTACATGGCGAATCAAAGCCAGTCGCCTGAAGCACTTCTGGCTATCAAAGCCTGCTACCTCTATATCCCAGCCGGACTCATTCTGCTGTCAATGATGTGGATGGGACGCTTCTACAAGCTGGACGCCCAATATGAGCGTATTCGTCGTGAGCTGGATCAACGTAATAACATCGAGCCCCAGCCCGAGATGACCGCCGTTGCTGACAACGCCCTTAACACTGTGAACGCCAATCTAAAATAACGAGAAAAAAATGAACAAGATCTCTCTACACGCTGCGCTCTGCTGTGCGCTAGCGGGGGGCGCTTTCGTGCCTATGAATAGCATGGCTGCGGTAAAAATGACGGTAGAACAGCGACTTGAACTGCTGGAGCAACGTCTCAACCAGGCTGAGTCCGATGTTAAAAATGCCCAGGCGAGCGCCGAAACCGCGCAACAACAGACGCGTTTAGCTGAGCGTCGTGCCATGGAAGCCGAACAAAAACTGGCCCAGCAGCAGGCCCAGACAGCGGAAAGTCAGGGCGCGACAACGCCAACCGCCGGTAAAGGCAAAGCGGAAGATTTCGAATTTTCCGGCTATGCGCGTTCAGGCATGTTGGTCAACGGCAGAGGACGAGGAGGGCGCGGCGGTCCCGGCGTTTCGCCCGCCAGCTCAATTGGTGGCGATGCGCACGTTGGGCGTCTCGGCAACGAAAAGGATAACTATGTCGAGCTGAGTTTTATCAAAAAACTGCAGTTTGAGGATGGGTCACATGCACGCTTCAAAGCCATGCTGGCGGATGGCGCGAATAATCCCGATCCCTGGGTGCAGGATAACGATAGCCATCACATGAATATTCGCCAGGCTTACGTCGAGATGGGCGATTTGCCGAGCTTTGGTGGCGTGGCGAAAGACGCCACGTTGTGGGCGGGTAAACGCTTCGACCGTGACAACTTTGATATTCATTTCACAGACAGCGACATTGTCTTCCTCGGAGGAACCGGCGGCGGCATTAATGACATCAAATGGACGCCTGGCCTGAGCAGTGATTTTTCCATCTATGCACGTAATTTCGGTGACTTAGGCAGTGACAGGTACAACGATAACGATGTGCAGAATGTCATGCTCACGGCCAATACTTTCTGGAATGGTTGGCAATGGATGATTACCGGCATGAGTGCGCAGGGTAACGATGACCTGAAAGATAACACGTCCACAACCGGGAGCTATGCCTACCGCAGTGATAACACGGCGAAACAGGGCATCTATAGCATGCTGGCATACCATGATAAGAGTCGATTTTATGGTCTGACCGAAGGGAGCTCTGAAACGGCGATCCAGATTGGACGAGGACTGGGCGCTGAAGCCCGGCAACCAGGCAGCGACGGGGATTTAACCGCGAATGCCAATACGCTACGTTTTGCTTCGTATGGCATCATGCCGATCAATGAAACCTGGGATCTCGCGCCGTCCGTGATCGCTCAGCACAGTGAAGATCGCTACCGTCAGGGCGATCGTTATGACTGGGCAACGTTCAACCTTCGAGCCTCGCAGGCGATCACCGAAAATTTTGCGTTACTGTATGAAGCATCGTGGCAGTACATGAATCTGAATCCGAATGGACGAACCTACAATAATGACGGCGATGTCGCGGCGTATCGCGCGGTTAAAGGTGATTTCTATAAATTAACCTTTGCGCCAACGTTCAAAGTAGGCGATGTATTTGATATCAAAGCACGGCCGGAGATCCGCTTTTTTGCCAGCTATATGAACTGGTCAAAAGAACTGGATAACTATGCGATGAACGATGATTTTGGTAGTGCCGGATTTACTTCGGGTGGGAACTGGAATTTTGGCGTGCAGGCGGAAATATGGTTCTGATAGTCGATGCGCTGATTTTGCTGTGATTAAAACCGACGCCCAAGCTTATGCGAGGGCGTCAATTCCAAGGCGGACATCTGAATTTAGCCACTACACACCAAAGGGCGCATAATGTATATTATGTTAAATGCGATATCTCATTGCGCACTCAAACCGTCACCCGCTCATCACCTGCCTTCTTTCACCTCCGTCACCAACAATCCGTAACCCGCAATAATCCTGGCGACGGACTGTTGAACTCACGCTGCCGTTATCTGCGCCCTTTAATCACTGACGCCTTCCAGTTGAAATCGCTGACTTCGCTCTCTTTCAACGATTCCGGTTTCTTCCTGCGCGTTGGCGTTTTCTTTGCCTTTTCAGCCAGCGCTTTCTCTTTGGCCAGTTTCGTTGTCATGATCTGCTGCCGGGCTTCCGCCGTGAACTCTTTCTCTTTCTTTGCATCCGGCTCTTTGCCGGTGCGCTGGCGATACTTCTCCATCAATCCTTTAAACGCTTCTTCTACTGCAACGCGTTCACTGAGATTGAATTGATCGATGGAAATCATTTTCTTGTCGTTCATAGCGTACCGTCCAATAGTGATTTTCTGGCAACAAGTGTACAGCATTTACCGCCAATGAAGATCGCACCATTGCCGCTTGCGTGGCTTTCTTGTAACCTTTGCCGTCAACATTTTAAGGATTTGCTATGAACGATCATCGCTCCAAAGATCCCTTGCACGGCGTCACGCTTGAGATGCAAATTAATGCGCTGGTCGCCCATTATGGCTGGGCCGAACTGGGTAAGCTCATCAATATCAACTGCTTCAAAAGCGATCCGAGCCTCAAGTCGAGTCTCAAGTTTTTGCGCCGCACACCTTGGGCACGCGCTGAAGTTGAAGCACTTTATCTGGATTCACTGGATGATTTTGCTGCAGATACGCCGGATGATTCAGCGCCAAATCCTTGGACGATGGGCAAAGATAAGTAATTTCTGGCGATAAAACCGGCAGCGCTACGTGAATTCTCGCTAACTTACACCCTGCTCTTTTCACAGAATTCACGTAGCGACGCCAGTGAAATTTGCCTCATTGCAGCATCGAAACCGACTATCCTGATATACTACCGCTCCTAAACTATTAAGGAGATTCAGATGGCACGATGCCTCACTCTATTTAAATCCCCCGGAAGCGCTGCCTTTCTGCCGCTTACGTTAATGCGCGTCGCTTTTGGTTTATTTTTCTTCGCATCCGGTTTTAACAAAGTGTTTGTTGCTGCTAATCAGGCGCTGATGCTGGAAACCATTACTGAAGCGGGCATTCCATTTCCAGCGTTCATGTCGGTGTTTGTCGCCAGCTGTGAAACCGTGTTTGGACTGCTTCTGGCGTTCGGTTTGTTTACGCGTCTGGGCGCGTTGGTGTTGCTGGTGATCAGCCTTGTGGCACTTTTTACCGTTGGGCTGTATCACATTCCCAGCGATCTTAACTTGTTAACCTGGTATAGCTGGCTGCTCTATCTGCCTGAATCCAGTTACATTTTAATGTGCGTAATGCTGATTGTTCAGGGCTGTGGCCCGTGGGGAATTGATCGTCTGATTGCTCAACGTTGTTCGCGCCAGTAACCTGTTTGTCCGCTGGCTTTTCCTAAGCCAGCGCTCTCCCTGAGATTTTTACTTCCTGCCAACCTTGCCCGCGTCATCACATTTTCCAATGACCGATCATATTGTAAGTTTCCATTCTGCATGACAATATCGCTACATGTATATACATGTACCACCAAGAGAAGCCACATCATACTAACAATAATCCCCCACTTTTAGACGCTTCAGCGAGGAAACTATGTCAGCCGAATCACCTGCAGCAGATTACGCCGGCGCAGAGAAACAGCGCCTGTCAGAAACGCGATCCATTGATTACATTCCTCCGAGCGAACGCCACGGTCATCCTTTCAGCCAGTTCACCTTGTGGTTTGGCGGCAATTTGCAGATCACCGCCATCGTAACCGGCGCGCTGGCCGTGGTGTTGGGCGGTGATGTGGTGTGGTCGATCATCGGCTTGCTGGTTGGGCAAGTTGTGGGCGCGGCGATCATGTCACTGCATGCGATTCAGGGACCGCGCCTCGGATTGCCGCAAATGATCACCAGCCGCATGCAGTTTGGCGTTTATGGTGCGGTGATTCCGTTGGTATTGGTGTGCATCATGTATGTCGGATTCTCTGCCAGCGGCACGGTGTTGGCCGGACAGGCGCTCGCCAAACTGATCGATACCAGCAATACGTCAGGCATGATCCTGTTCAGTGCGATTATCGTCGTCATCGCGGTGCTGGGATATCGCGTGATTCACCAGCTCGGTAAAGTGGCCAGCGTGATTGGCGTGCTCGCCTTTGTTTACCTGTTTGTCACGCTGCTCTCAACCCATGATCTGTCCGCGGTGTGGCAGAACCAGCATTTCACGGTGGCTAACTTCCTGCTTGCCGTTTCGTTGTCGTCTTCCTGGCAGATTGCATTTTGTCCGTATGTCTCTGACTATTCGCGCTATTTACCGGCTAACGTCTCAGCAAAAAAGCTCTTTAGCTGCGTTTTCTTCGGCACGGTTTTAGGAACCCAGGCTTCAATGACGTTGGGTGTGATTGTCGCGGCGATTGCCGGCAAGGCTTTTTCTGGCAACGAGGTTGGCTATATCGTCAGTTTAGGCAGCAGCGCCACGATGGCGATGGTGATCTATTTTGCGATCTGCTTCGGCAAAATCACTTTCACCACGCTGAATGCTTACGGCAGCTTTATGTCGCTCACCACCATCGTTTCTGGCTTCCGTCAGAAAACCGCATTAAGTCGTGGCGGCCGCATTCTGTTTGTGATTCTGATGGTGACGATTTCTTGTGTGATTGCGCTGATTAGCGAACCCGCATTCCTTAAATCCTTCACCCATTTCCTGCTGTTTTTACTGGCTTTTTTTGTGCCGTGGAGCGCAATCAGCCTGACCGATTTCTACCTGATCACCAAAGGTAAAGTCGATGTACCGGCGCTCTCCCAGCCCAACGGACGTTACGGTCGCTGGAACTGGGCGGGCATTATTGTCTACTTCTGCGGCGTGCTGGTGCAGTTGCCGTTCATTGATAATCCACTGCATCACGGTTCGTTAACCTGGATTTTTGCCGGTAATGATGTGTCATGGATTATTGGCTGGTTTGTCACTGCGCTATTGTGGTTAGCCGCAAGAAAGTCTGATCGTCGCGGGATTTTAGCGCAATCTATTTATCCCAATTAGTGACATTGTCACGCACTCCGTATTAATGAATTGCGCTCACAAGTGCTTGCAGCTTTGAGCGCATTATCATTCAGCCAACTCGCCGCTACACTTTAACCATGCTGCACTTACATGGAGATAAAGATGAACGATCAATTTGACGGCAATGGCATTTTCCCAAAAGGGCCTAAAAACGACGCTTTTGCGCAATATTTTACCGGAACCAGCTATCTGAGCATGCTGACGACAGAAGGCGTCAACATCGGCAACGTGGTATTTGAACCGGGCTGCCGCAACAACTGGCACATCCATCACGGCGGCGGGCAGATTTTGCTGGTGACTGGCGGAACCGGTTGGTATCAGGAGTGGAATCAGCCAGCGCGTCAGTTAGTGGCGGGTGACGTGGTAAACATTCCTGCGGGATTGAAGCATTGGCATGGCGCGGCATCAGATAGCTGGTTCGCACACATTGCTATCGCAGTACCGGCTGAAGGCGCTTCTAACGAGTGGCTGGAACCTGTTTCTGACGAGGAATATAAGCAACTGTAAGGCTGCTCCGTAGGGTGCGCATTTATGCGCACCTGGTCACCATAAATGACGACCCTACGGTACGTAACTCACCGCCGTCACCCAATTGGCGTCACCGCCGGCCGGTGCTTCGCCAACGCGCTTCAGTGCCCCGCTTTCGTGATCAATGGCATAGCTGCCGGTCACCGCACTCTTTTCGCCGCTGGCAATCAACCAACGTCCGTCAGCGGTTATCGCAATGCCGCGCGGCTGTTTCTCAACTTGCCAGCTATCAATCAGCGTCAGTTTGCCGTCTGCTTTGTTAATGCGGTAACCGCTGATGGTGCTGCTGGTCCGCTCGCTAACATAGAGAAAACGGCCGTCCGGCGTCAGACGAATATCGGCCGCCCAAATGCGCGGCGTAGTGTCGCTGTAGCCCGGCGGTCGCTCTTTGCCGTGTTGCAGTTGATATTTTTCCGCTACCGCATTCGGCGTCTCCGCCACCTTCACCAGCTCACCGCTGGCTTCACGACGAAACTGCGTAATGATGCCGCCCATCTCGCCGATGTTGTAGAGATAGCGATTATCCGGCGACAACACCGAATGGCGCGGTCCGTTTTCTGTCGCCGTTTTCACATAGCCGTTGCCTAACCCCGACAGTTCGCCCTCGGCGCTCAACTTCAATTGCAGCACGCGATCGGTGCCGAGATTGCCGACATAAGCATGCTCGCCGCTCGCATCGACAATCACAGAGTGCGCGGCATGTCCGGTTTTATAGCTGCCGACCGGCGGCGCAATCAGCTTGCCCTCGCTATTGAGTCGATAAACGTGCACCACATCGCCATCATAAGACGCGCCCAGCAGAAAACGTCCCTGCGGATCCGTGCTGATGTAGGGATAACTGGCCGCAGCGGATACGCTATTCAATGGGCTGAGATCGCCTGTTTTGCTGTCGATGTTCCAGCTCACCAGTTGCAGCGGTTTGCTGCGAATCGCGGCGTACAGATGTTTATGATCGGCGCTCAACGCCATTGGCATCACTTTGCCACCGGCCTGAGTGCGTCCCAATAGTTGTAGCGCACCGGTTTGCTCGTTCAGCGCGTAGCGCGCGATGGTGCCATCATCGGCTTCTGAAACGTAGACAAAAGTCTGCGCCAGCAACGGCGCGCTGGCGGCCAACGACGCTAAAAGCGTCGCCGCGCGTAATAGGTTCTTCATGCTGCTTCCTTAGCGTACCAATGACGGACGTTTGGCGTCATAGCGCCAGTTATCGATCAAAAACTGCATCCCCAGCGCATCGTTGCGATTTTTATCCGGCAGCGCGTTATACAGCGCATGCGCCTGTTCGATGCGATCCATATCCAGCTCGATGCCCAATCCCGGCCCCGGCGGTAACTCCAGATAACCATCGCGGATCTGCGGCGGTTGACGCGTGAGCTGCTGACCATCCTGCCAAATCCAATGCGTATCAAAGGCAGTTTGACGATCGCCCGGAGCGGCTGCACCCAGGTGCGCCACCATCGCCAGCGAAATGTCAAAATGGTTATTGGAGTGGCAGCCGGTTGTCAGGCCCCATTCGTTGCACAGCTGCGCCACCACGTTGGCGTTACGCATTGTCCAGAAGTGCGGATCGGCGAGCGGAATATCAATGGCATTCAGTTGCAGCGCATGATGCAGCTGGCGCCAGTCGTTGGCGATCATATTAGTCGCGACCGGCACGCCGGTGGCGCGGCGAAACTCGGCCAGCGTTTCCCGGCCTGAATAGCCTTGTTCAGCGCCACAAGGATCTTCGAGATACGGCACCTTCCCCGCCAGCTGCTTGCCAAAGCGAATCGCCTCCTCCAGCGACCAACTGGCGTTGGGATCGACGGTGACGCGTGCTTCAGGGAAGCGCGCCAGTAGCGCTTCCACCGTTGCCACTTCCACTTCGCCTGCCTGCACGCCCCCTTTGAGCTTGAAGTCGCGGAAGCCATATTGCTCAACCGCCGCTTCGGCCAGACGCACCACGGCATCGCTGTCCATCGCCGCTTCATGACGCAGACGGAACCAGCCATCTTGCTCATGTTCTCCCGATCGATAGTGCATATTGGTGCGCTTGCGGTCAGCGATATAAAACAAATAGCCGAGCACCGGAATACGATCGCGCTGTTTACCGCTGGCGAGCAGATCCGCCACCGGCAGGTTAAACAGTTTGCCTTGCAGATCCAGCAGCGCCGCTTCAATGGCGGCGGCGGCGTTATAAAACTTCTCCGGATTCATCTGCGGGATATGAATGTCGTTGGTGTGCGAGGTTTGTTGCTGACGCGCCTCGCTGCTGAACAGCTGGCTCAGCGTCGCGTTGAGACGCAGCAGCGAACTGCCCTCTATCAGCGGGCGAAACTGTTCCAGCAGCTGCAAGGTGGATGCATGACACGGCGTTTCGCCAACGCCGGTATGTCCGGCGGAATCGGTCAATATCACGATGATGCGCGTGAAGTAGCAGTTATGGGCGCCGCCAATGTTCAATAACATGCTGTCGTAGCCGGCAACCGGCACGATGCGCATCGATTTAATGACTGGACTGTCTGACATGGTTTCTCTCCGTGTGACCGAAAGCGGGTGGAACAGGTTTGCGACGCAGCAGCAAATAGAGTCCGGTCACCACGGACACGCTGGTTAGCGCGTAAAGTCCGCCGGTGGTGCTGCCGGTGTGCATTTCGAGGTAGCCGAATACCGTGGGCGCAAAGAAGCCACCGAGGTTGCCAATCGAGTTGATTAGCGCAATGCCTGGCGCGGCAATCGAGGCGGGTAATTCACCTTGCGGCATCGGCCAGAAGAACGCCGCGCTCACTTTGGATCCGATACAGGCCACAATCATCGCCACAAATCCAAACCACGGCGTACCCAGCGTGGCCATAAAGGTGCCGCACGCGGCGATCAGCATGGCGATGCCGAGCCCTTTATCCAGTTTATCGCGATAGCGGTCGGTGGCTTTGCCGAGCAGGAACAGCGCGACGATAGCGAACAGCCACGGCACTGCGGTCAGCAATCCGGTTTCAAAGCTGTTGAAGCCCTGAATGCGCTGAATGATTTGCGGCAGCCAGAACACTAACGTGTAGCCGGTCATGGTCATGGTGAAGAAGATCAGGCAGTAAGACAAAAGGCTGCGATCGCTGATCAAGCCCCAGCGGCCGTGTTTCACCGCGTGCTCTTCGCGCGCAGCATCTTCCAGCGCTAACTGCTGCGCCAGCGCCTGTTTCTCGGCATCGCTCAACCATTTCGCGCCTTCCGGTTTGGATACCAGCACAAAGGCAGCCAGCAAGCCGATAACAATCGATCCGCCGCCTTCCATAAACATCACCCATTTCCAGCCCGCGATGCCGCCAACATCATGCATCATCAGAATGGCGCCGGTGAGCGGACCGGAGAACAGAAAGGCGCTGGCGGTGGCGCTCAACACCATCGCGGTGGCACGTCCTCGCCACGCATTCGGCACCCATTGACGGAAGTAGAACAGCACGCCAGGGAAGAAGCCGGCTTCCGCCACGCCGAGCAGGAACCGCAGCAGATAGAAATGCAGCGGCGTACTCACAAAACCGGTAAGCACTACCACCATGCCCCACGTAATCATGATGCGCGTCAGCCACACGCGTGCGCCGAGTTTCTTCAGCATCATGTTGCTCGGCACTTCAAACAGCGCATAGCCGATAAAGAACAGCCCCGCGCCTAAGCCGAAGGCGGCCGCGCTGATGCCCGCATCCGTTTGCAGTTCGGCTTTAACGAAGCCAATGTTAGCCCGGTCAATCTGGTTCACAATTAACATCAGCGCCAGCATCGGAATGATGCGGCGGAAGAACTTGCCGATGGCCGAGGCGATATGCGCGTCATGATCGGGCGATAATACGTATTGTTGTTGTGTCATGCATCACCTGTAGGGATAAAAGCATCGCTATAGGTATACGCAGCAGAGTGAGGCCTGGTGTATGTGGCATTGCCCGAGACCGCTTAGGCAAATGCCCTATGATTGTTAAAATTCATGGTGTTATATTAATTCGCGTCGAAAAGTTTACGCCTGGTTTGTGCGCTGGCTCACTGGCATTAACGTTGTTTTTTTCCAGGTGCGCATAAATGCGCCCCTACGAAACCTCTTTAGGGTCGCCATTTATGGTGTAATGCTCGTCAGTTAAGACATGAACACCCGTAATTACCGAGAGCACACATTGTAGCGGCGCAATTCATTGCGCGATAAATCGCGCCGCTACGGAAGGTGCGGTGATTTGATACGGCGCTTAACTGATCGGCATTACGCCATTAATGGCGACCTTATCCCGCAAACCTACTGTTTCCTCGTCTACACTTGCCTCACGTGAAAACGCTAATAGAGGTAAAAATGTCGCAATCTAATCAACGTAATCAAGCTTGGCTATTAGCCTCACGCCCACATGGTGAACCGGTAAAAGAGAATTTCCGCCTGGTGGAGCAGCCCATTCCTGACGTGAAGGACGGGCAAATCCTGCTGCGCACGCTCTATTTGTCGCTCGATCCGTATATGCGCGGGCGCATGGATGACAGCAAATCTTATGCTGCACCTGCTGAACTCGACCAACCGATGGTGGGCGGCACGGTGAGCGAAGTGGTGGAATCTAAACACGCGGATTTCCAGCAAGGCGATGTGGTGCTCGCGCAAAGCGGCTGGCAAAGCTATGCGGTTTCGGACGGAAACGGCGTGGCGAAACTGGGCGATCTGCCCCATCCTTCCTGGGCGCTGGGCATTCTTGGTATGCCGGGCTTTACGGCCTATATGGGCTTGATGGATATCGGCCAGCCAAAACAGGGTGAAACCTTAGTGGTCGCGGCGGCTACTGGCCCAGTCGGTGCAACGGTGGGTCAGCTTGGCAAACTCAAAGGCTGCCATGTGGTAGGCGTTGCGGGTGGCGAAGAGAAGTGCCGTTATGCGATTGAGAAACTCGGTTTCTCCGCCTGTATCGATCACAATCGTGACGATTTTGCAGAACAGCTGGCGGCTGCCTGCCCAGACGGCATCGATATCTACTTCGAAAACGTCGGCGGCAAAGTGTTTGATGCCGTATTCCCGTTGCTGAACACCGCGGCGCGCGTGCCGGTCTGTGGCCTGGTTTCTGGCTATAGCAGCCGCGAATTACCGCCGGGCCCGGATCACACCCCGCAAATCATGGGCGGCATTCTCAAGCGTCGTATTCGCATGCAGGGCTTTATCATCTTCCAGGATTACGGCGATCGTTATCCTGAATTCCTCAAAGCGATGACGCCGCTGGTGGAGCAGCAAAAAATCCACTACCGCGAGCACATGATCGACGGACTGGAAAATGCGCCGCAGGCGTTTTTCGATATGCTAAAAGGCAAAAACTTCGGTAAAACCGTGGTGAAAGTCGCGCAGTAAGCCGTTGTGTTAACGCTATTTTTCACTTTGCATAGCCGCAATTGAGATATGGCGCGCGCTGAGCGCATGAGAAGATATTTTCCCTACATCGTCATTATCGGGAGTTCTCATGTCGCTCAGCCAAACCCACATCCTGAAGGTAAATTCCCAACAGCCTGAAGCCCCCGTTCCCTTACCTGCTGAACTAGCGCATATCATTCGTGATGATGCCGAAGCCATCGAAATTGCTCAACGTCTGGCCAGAGCGTTTGCGCGTGACGCCGCACTGCGCGACCGCGAAGGCATCTTGCCGCTCAACGAATTGGATGCGTTCTCACAAAGTGGCTTGTGGGCGATGGCGATCCCTAAAATTTATGGTGGCGCGGGCGTATCCTGGGTGACGGTGGCGAAAGTCATCGCCATCATTGCGGCGGCAGATTCCGCACTCGGCCAACTACCGCAGAACCATTTAGCCGGCGTGGCGCATCTGGTGGCGGATGGCAGCGAGGCGCAGAAAACGGAACTACTGGGCGAAGTGCTGGCTGGCTTGCGCTGGGGCAACGCTTTCTCAGAGAAGAATTCGCGCACCGTCGCCGATTTCCAGACGCGTTTTCAGCGTGAAGGTGATGACGTGGTGATCAACGGCGAGAAATTTTATGCCACCGGCGCGCTGCTGGCGCATCGGATTCACGCAGTGGCGCTCGACGATCAGGATCGCGCGCATCTGATCGTGCTCGACCGCAACACGCCGGGCGTGACCATCATCAACAACTGGTCGAGCTTTGGTCAGCGCACCACGGCATCGGGCACCGTGCTGCTGGAGAACGTGCGCGCCCCGCTATCCCGCGTGATCCCGGCTTATCAGGCGTTTGAGCGCCCGACTGCCGCCGGTCCGATTTCGCAGATTATTCA
Source organism: Pantoea sp. B9002 (assembly GCF_013385945.1). Classification (NCBI taxonomy): domain Bacteria; kingdom Pseudomonadati; phylum Pseudomonadota; class Gammaproteobacteria; order Enterobacterales; family Erwiniaceae; genus Pantoea; species Pantoea sp. B9002. Next base: position 33,605 of record NZ_JACAPA010000005.1, on the reverse strand, counting down.
GGCGGCGGTGGATGTGGGCATTGCGCGCGGCACTATTGAAGACACGCTGCATTTTGTGCGCGAGCGGTCACGTCCGTGGATTGATAGCGGCCAGGAGCGCGCATCCGATGATCACTTTACGCTGGCGGCAGTCGGGGATTTAAAAATTCGCCTGCACGCCGCTGAAGCCTTGCTGTGGCGCGCTGGCGAAGCGATTGATCTGGCGCTGGAGCAACCCGATGAAAGCACGGTGGCTGCAGCAACGGTCGCTACCGCTGAAGCCAAAGTGTTAACCACCGAAATCGCTATTCTGGCAGGTAACAAACTGTTCGAACTGGCGGGTACGCGCGCAACGCTGCAGGAGTTCAACCTCGATCGCCACTGGCGCAACGCGCGCACCCACACCTTGCACGATCCTGTGCGCTGGAAGTATTACCACGTTGGCAATTATTACCTCAATGGCACCCCGCCGCCGCGCCATGCCTGGAATTAACGGCGGCGAAAACGTGCCGCTGGATGGTCAGCCGTGAGTCGCGGCTGACCAAACAACCGTTCGCGCAACGTCACGGCGTGCGCAGGCGTTTCGCGGATAAGCCCTCGGCTCCGCAGCACCGGCATCACATGCTGGATAAAATCCTCAAAGCTGCCGGGACTAATCGCCCAAGCCAGATTGAAACCATCAACACCCGACTCCGTGGCAAACTGTGCCAGCTGATCGGCGATACTCTCCGGGCCGCCGATCAGCAGCGGATGTAAGCCGCCAATGCCGATGTAGCGCGCCGCATCACGCAGCGTCCAGCGTTTTTGATCGTCAATGCGCGTCAGGCTGGCTAAAGCTGAGCGACAGGCATCGGTTTCGCGGAATGCCAGCGGCGTATCCAAATCCTCCAGTGACCAGTCGATACCGGTCCACGCAGAGAACAGCGCCAGCGCGGCCTCTTCGCTGATGTACTGCTGATATTCGCGATATTTAGCCTGCGCGGCTTCATCACTCTCTGCGGTGATCACCGTGATCGCCGTGACGAAACGCAGTGAAGCCGCATGGCGCCCTTCTGCTGCGGCTAACTGGCGGATGCGCTGGATATCCGCAGCAATGGCCTGCGGCGTAACGCCGCCGAGAAAAATTACTTCCGCGTTGCGTGCAGCGAATTGCGCCCCGCGACTGGAGGTTCCCGCCTGAAACAGCACCGGCGTGCGCTGCGGGCTCGGCTCACTCAGGTGCGCATCCGGCACCTGATACCAGCGCCCGGCATGCTTGATAGCGTGCACTTTGGCCGGATCGCTATACACGCTGTTCTGCTTATCACGCCGCACCGCGTCCTCTTCCCACGATCCTTCCCACAGCTTGCCGGTGACATCGAGAAACTCCTGCGCGCGATCGTAGCGTTCATCGTGCGGAATTTGCTGCATCAGCCCCAGATTACGCGCCGCTGAATCCAGCATTGACGTCACTATATTCCAGGCGATACGCCCGTTGCTCAGGTGATCAAGCGTGGTGAATTTGCGCGCCAGCAGATACGGCTGTTCGTAGGTGGTGGAAACGGTGATGCCAAAGCCCAGATGTTGCGTCACCGCTGCCATCGCAGAAACCAGCAACAGTGGATCGTTAACCGGCATTTGTGTCGCCAGACGCAGCGCCGCGTCCGGCGTGTTTTGCCACACGTCCAGCTGACCCAGCGCATCGGCGATGAACAACGCATCAAACCCGGCGCGATCCAGCTGTTGGGCAATTTCGGTCCAGTAACGCAATTCGGTATAGCGATGTGCCTGATCCTGCGGATGCCGCCACAATCCTGCAGAGATGTGGCCCGGCACATTCATCATAAAACCAAACAGTAAAAACGGTGCCCGGCTCATCTTTGACCTCTCTCAGCTGTGACGACGCGCGCGCAGAGCCCCGACGGCCAGCACAATGAAAATTAATCCGCCGGTGGCGACCTGTTGCCAGTAAAAATTCCAGCCGACCAGCAGCAAGCCGTTGGCGATAAAGCTCAGCAGCACTACGCCAAGCAACGTGCCCAACACATTAGGCCGACGTGACGGCGCGAAGGTCGCGCCAATAAAACTGGCACCAATCGCATTCAGCAGATAGGCATTGCCCGACAGCGGCACCCAGGCTTTGACGTTAGCCGCCAGAATCAAACCGACGATACCGGCAATCAACGCTGCGAGAATAAACGCCAGCGCAGTGAGCCGTTTCACCGGCACGCCCGAATGCTGTGCGACGCTGTACTGCTCGCCCATCACCCGCAACGAACGGCCGGTGGCGCTGCGATGCAGCAACTGATAGAGCGCCAGCGCAACCAGCAGCAACAGCCACAGCGGCAGCGGAATGCCGAGCAGCGCGCCGTGACCTATCGCCGAAAATCCGTCGGGCAGTTTCTGGCTCAGCAGATACACCGGTTGTCCGCCGTTTGACGACAGTTGCTGCACGCTTTGTCCGATAAACAGCGTGCCAAGCGTGGCGAGAAACGGCTCCACGCCTAACTGTGTCACCAAAAAGGCGTTAAACACGCCAACCAGCAGCGCAGCAATCAATGCCGCGATCAGCGCCACTGGCAAACTGATCTGATGCAGCACCAGTGTCACCAAAACCAGACAGGCAATATCGATCGCCGTGCCCACCGAGAGATCAATCGCGCCAATGCGTGTCACCAACGTCATCGCCAGGGCGACAATCGCCAGCGGCGCGACGTTATTCAGCAACACACTGCGAATATTGGAGACAGTGGCAAAAGCGGGTGCCGCGACAATAAAGAACACGAGCAGCGCCACAAAGGTCAGCACGATGGTGGCGCGCAGCCAGCCGGCCTGGCGCGGGCGTGGCGCGACAGCTGATAACAGAGAGTCAGACACCTTGCGTTCTCCTTGACTGGCGACGACGTAACAGCGCGGTTAACGCCACCACTAACAGGATCAACACGCCTTCGACGCCGTTTATCCAGTAACTTGAGACATTGATCAGCTGAAAGCCGTTAGCAATCAGGCTGAGGAACAGTGCGCTGATCAGTGCGCCGCCGAGTGTCGGCACCAGACGACGGGAAAACACCACGCCCAACAGCGCGGCCGCGATCACCATCAACAGATTGTCGTTGGCGCCAGGTGAACTGCCGCTTAATAGCGACACCGACGCAATCGCCGCGATAGCCGCGCTGACGCCACACAACACGTAGCTCAAACCCTGATAGCGTTTGACGCCGATGCCCGCCGCATTCGCTGCCTGCGGATGGCTGCCCACCGCCTGCAAGCGCAGGCCAAAGGACGTCAGGCGGCTCAAGGCGATCACGCCAAACGCCAGCAGCAGAAACGACCAGCCCAGCCACGACACCGCTAACGGACCGTTGCTTAACAACAGATTTTGCAGATCGCTGCTGGCTGACACCGAGGCGTTGCTGGTCAGCACCATTTCCAGGCCGATAGCGATATTCATGCTGGTGAGCGTTGCTAGCAGCGGCAAAATCCCCAGCCAGACAATCGCCAGCGCATTAAACAAACCCACAGCCGCGCCGGTTAACAGCGTCAGCAGCAGCGCAATCGCGATGGGCTGCCCGGCGTTGAGCTGGCTGGCAAACACCGCCGCACTTAGGCCAAGGTTGGCGGCAATCGACAAATCAATACCGCCGGTAATGCCCTGCAAGCCGCCGCCGCTCAAAACCAGCGTTAAGCCCAGCGCCAGCGTGCCAACCACCGCGGTTTGCTGCAGCACGTTGCCGAGATTCATCACCGTAAGGAAAATCGGCGACAGCCAGGCAAAGACGGCTAAAACCAGCATAATAATCAGCAGCGAAACGTGTTGCAGCCACTGCTGACCGCGCACGCTGCGTGGCGCTGCAAGCGTTGCAGATTGGGTAACATCACTCATGAAGCACGCTCCGTTAACGCGCCGGTGCCCGAAGCCCAGGAGAGAATTTCCTGATGGCTGGTGTGCTGTGCCTCCAGCGTGGCGACATGTTCGCCGCGCGCCAGCACCATAATGCGATCGGCCAGCGTTTGCAGTTCGAGTAAATCGGTGGAGAACACCAGAATCAGTGCGCCATCATCAGCCAGCTGCTGCAGCGTGTGATAAATCGCCGCCTTAGCCGCAATATCAACGCCCACGGTGGGCTCATCCAGCAGATACAGGCGCGCACCGGTGTTTAACCATTTGGCCAGCACCGCTTTCTGTTGGTTGCCGCCCGAAAGCTGGCGGAGCGCCGCCAGCTGCCCCGGCGTGCGGATATCCAGCTGCTGGATGTTCTTCGCCACCAATTTGCTCTCCGCCTGGCGCGATACGCCGCCCCAGCGCAGCAAGCGCTGTACCGTGGTTAAGGTGACATTGTCACGCAGAGACAAATCCAGCGCGACGCCGTTGGCTCGGCGATCTTCTGGTACAAAGGCGATACCGCGCTTTACTGCGGCATGCGGTGAAGCCGGCACGCCGCTCACTTCGCCCAGCGTAACCTTGCCGCTGACGCCGTTTTCCAGCCCGAACAGCGCGCGAATCAGCGCTTTACCGCCGGAACCTAATAAGCCGGTGATGCCGATGATTTCGCCTTGTCGGCCGGTGAATGACACACTGTGAAAACTGCCGGGCGCGCTGAGCGCAGTAACCTGCAGCACTTGCGCACCGGCGCGGCGCGACTGACGCGGTGCCAGTTCATGACGCGCATCGCCTACCATCGCCGCGATCAGTGCCGCCGGTGATAGCTGATCTGCGTTGAACTGCGCCACGTCTTTACCGTCACGCAGCACCGTGACGCGTTGGCAGAGCTCCTGAATTTCATCGAGATAGTGCGAAACATAAATCAGCGCGATGCCCTGCTGGCGCATGCGTTCAATCACCCGGAACAGCGCATGCACTTCATGGCGCGCCAGCGCGGCGGTCGGTTCATCCAGCACCACCACGCGCGGCGCGTTTTGCAGCACGCGGCAGATTTGCACCAGTTGCTGCTCCGCCACGCTCAGCGTGGCGATCAGCGCATCAGGATCGAGTTGCAAACCAAAGTGCTGCTGCAACTGCTGCTCTGCCTGCTGGCGCATACGACGTCGCAGGATAAACGGCGTACCGGCTAAGCGCGGTTCGTTGCCGAGCCACAGCGCTTCTGCCACCGTCAGCGAGCCGGGCAACAATCGCTCCTGATGCACGATGGCGATGCCCTGGCGCTGCGCCTGCGCGGGCGTAGACAATGCAAGCGGCTGACCATCCAGCTCGATGCTGCCGCGATCGGCGGCGTGAATGCCGCCTAACACTTTGATCAGCGTCGATTTGCCCGCACCGTTATGGCCAATCAAGCCGTGTACTTCACCGGCATGCACGCTGAGCGACACCGATTGCAGCGCAGGCACGCCATCAAAGGCTTTGCTGATGGCGTGCAGTTGCAACAGCGGCGCGTTATTTGCCATCCGTTTGACCCAGGGTTTTCTGCGCTTCGGCAGCGTTCTCTTTGGTCACCAGAATCGACGGCACATAGGTTGCGGGTGGCAGCGAACGATCGCCAGCGAGGTATTTCGCCACGTTCTGCACCGCCGTTTGGCCAATCACATACGGCTGCTGCGCCACCACCGCTGCCGCGCTGGATTTGGGATCTTTAACCAGCGACACCACATCCGGGCTGCCATCCACCGCGTACGTTTTGATTTCGTTGCGTCCGGCAGCGTCTACCGCCTGCGTGGCGCCGATTTGCGGCACATCCCACGCCGCCCAAATCGCCTGCACTGAACCTTTCGGATATTTATTCAGTAATTGACTGATTTGCGCATACGCATCCTGCACGGTATTCGGGATGACATCGCGCAATTCAGGTTGGATAATTTTAATTTTCGGATACCACTTCAGCACGGCTTTTAACTGGTCGTAGCGCATGGCTACCACCGGCACGCCATAGAAACCGTTAAATACCAAAATATTGCCTTCGCCGCGCAGGTCATTTACCAGTTTTAATGCTAACTGTTCGCCAATATAAAAGTTATCCGATGTAGTGACGTTAATACTGGATGGGCTGGCGGTATCAACAGTAAATAAAGGAATGCCCGCTTCGCGGATTTTTTTCAGCCAGGGTTCCAGCACCGACGCCGTGCCGAGCGTTTCAATAATGGCATCCGGTTTTTGCGCAATAAGCGTTTGAATCTGCGCAATTTGCTGCGACTCTTTACGCCCGCCATCCAGTGCAATCGGCGTTCCACCAAGGCGCTTCACCTCATCAATTTGTCCCTGATAAGCTTTCAAATCCCAATAGTGATCGGTACCCGCGACGGTGATGCCAATACGTTTACCCGCCAGCGACGGAATCGGTTGATCTTCGGCGTGTGCCATTCCTGATAATAGTGATAAAGAAGCCAATAACAGACCTGCCAGGCGGTGCTTTTTCATTCTTAATATCCCTGGAAACAATAAAATAATGTTGTATGACGCCTGTTATCTGGCGTGTGAAATAAAAATTATCACAGCCATTTTTTATCCATAATGCTATTTTCTCCTTAGGCTAGCTGGTGATTGGTAATAGCCAATACGCACTATTTCGGTGCGTGTTTTTTACCGCTGCGCTTTGTCGGTTATTTATGCACAGTTAAGTAAAGATACTGGTAATCCATACAGATAAGGTTCAGGATGGTCGCTCATCCTGGATTAGCACCCACGGCAATTCACCCTCAATCTGAGGGCTCGTTATGTACTTTTATTCAACTGAAACCGTTTGCGCCATTACCGGTGCCAACCGCGCCAATTTACGTCGCTGGTTGCGCGGTGGATTAATTTCTGAGAATCACGTCAATAAGGACTGGAGCCGACATCAGGTTGATGAAGTGCTCGCCATGATGGCATTGACCGCGGGTGGCGCCACGCTGTGGCAAATCTATCAGGGCCGACACTGCGGGCTCGATTACTCTTCGTCTGGTTGGGTGGCACGCCGCGGCGATCTGCTACGTCAGCTGGAGTTAGGTTCCGACCGTGAACTGGCGCGTACCGTGCGCAATCTGGCAGGCGATTACAGCAGCGATGATTTCGTCAATGTGCTGATGAAACCACTCAATCGCTGGCTGCGCGATGATACGCGTCGCGGCGCATCGCGCAGGTTGACGCGTTTTCATGAGGCGATCGTTCATCACAGCGACTGCGTCAAACGCGCTTCAGCCCGTCAGCAGCAGATGCCGCTGTTGCTGGAAGTGGTCAGCACCGGCGATGAAACGGAAGTGTGGCTGGAAGCTATTCGCCTTACCGGACAAGGATTCTGCGTCGATGTGGATCAAACCTCACAACCGATGCTGTACGGTTCAGAAAGCCGCCACGATCATCACCTGCTGTGGTGCGGTGCCGGGATCAGCCATGAACGCATGACCCAATTCCAGCGCGGATTACGTTCCGGTAAACCGGTGATGCTGAGCGGACCCGACCGCAGCGTTCATCCGGCTGTTGCTGAAGCCAGAGTCGCTTAGCCGGTGCTTTACGCACCGGTCTTATCGCATTCCGCACTTTGCTTATTCAAAAGAAGTAGTTAGCCACGGCAACAACGGTTAAGTCACATCTCTCCCTCTTCTGTTACGCTCTCGCCTCCCAATCAGGAGGATCCATGAGTTCATTAATCGATATTTTCACCAGTCATAAAAGCGATCGCAGTTTTACCGACCTTCCCGTTGCGGATGCGGTGCTGGATCGCATCATTTCGGCCGCGTATCGCGCGCCAACCTCGGTGAACTCGCAGCAGGTCTCTTTGGTGGTCACGCGCGATGCTGAAAGACGCGCACAAATCTCACAGATTGCCGGCGGCCAGCCGTGGATTGCCAAAGCGCCGGTGTTTATTACCCTGGTGCTGGATATGCATAAATCGCGTCTGGCGATGAACGCTATCGACCGCGAGCAGATCGCCCAGCAGAGCATCGAAAGCATAGTGTCGGGCTCAACCGACGTGGGTATTGCATTGGGTTCCATCATGGCGGCGGCGCGTGCGGAAGGTTTGGGCATTGTGCCGATTGGCGGTATTCGTCGCGATTCGCAGGCGTTAATCCGCTTACTGGATTTGCCGGAATACACCTTCCCGGTGGCGGGCGTGGTGATTGGCCATGTCGATCAGCCTGCGCATCAGAAGCCGCGTCTGCCGCTGGCAACCTTCCGTCATGAAGAGCGCTATCAACGTGAAGGACTGGAGCAGCACATCGCCGCCTACAATCAGGAGATGGTGCAGCACTGGAAAAATACCGGACGTGAGGATGGCGAGAGCTGGAGTGAAAGCGTCAGCGGTTATTATCACAAAATTTACTTCCCGCACGTGCTGGACGCGCTGAAAAAGCAAGGATTTGGCAACGACAAGTAACGGCTTTTCCCCGCGCGCTCTGCGCGGGGAATGAAAATTAACGCCCTTTCTTCTTACGACCCGGCTGCGCGAAACGCTGGCGATTAGCCGGTTTCGCCCCCGCTTTCTCACCCGGTTTTGCAGCAACCGCCGCGGGCTTTTTCGCCGCGCTGGCCGGTTTCTTCTTCGCCTGCGTCTTCTGCGTTTTTTGATCTTCGGACGATGAGTCTTCAATCAGTTTGAACAGGTCGATCAGCTCATCATCGGTTAAATCGCGCCACTCGCCGAGCGGAATGCCTTTCAGGCTGACGTTCATGATGCGCGTACGTTCAAGCTTGGTGACTTCAAAGCCGAAGTGCTTGGTCATACGACGAATCTGACGGTTCAGCCCCTGAACCAGAATGATGCGGAAGACAAAAGTCGACTCTTTTTTAACTTTGCACTTCTTGGTGACGGTGCCGAGCATCGGTACGCCCGCGCCCATTCCGGCAATAAATTCATCGGTGATCGGCTTATCGACGGTGACCACATACTCTTTTTCGTGGTTATTACCGGCACGCAGGATTTTATTCACCAGATCGCCGTGATTGGTGAGGAAAATCAGCCCCTGCGAATCTTTATCCAGACGACCAATCGGGAACACGCGTTTGCTGTGATTGACGAAATCGCCGATGTTGTCACGCTCACCCTCTTCCATGGTGGTGATGATGCCAACCGGTTTGTTCAGCGCAATCAGCACTAAATCCTCTTCGTCACGCGGCTCTATCAGCTGCCCGTTCACTTTGACTTCATCCCCTGCAAACACCTGCGCACCGACGGCAGCGCGTTTACCGTTTATGAAAACGTTGCCTTGCTCGATGTAACGATCGGCATCGCGGCGTGAGCAGATTCCGCTCTCGCTGATGTATTTGTTCAGGCGTGTGGATGAGTTAGGCAGCATGGTTCCTCCGAAAAAAAACGGACTATACAGCAACCTTAGGCGTTGGTTAAGCATCGCGACAATCATCAGCATTTCTCTTACCACGATATAACCGCACACTAACAATGTGGTTGTTGTCAGCGGATCGATCAGCGACAATTCGCACCCATCGTTTTTTCTTATGACAGAGTGATTCCCTAATGACAGATCAGCCATCGGTGACGTGGATAACATCCGTGCGCACCTTTCTGGCCCGCCTTTGGCCTCATCCGTTACCGGGGGGCAAAAAGCAGATGGTCATCGCCAGCATTGGCGCGGGATTGGGTTTGATGATTACCAGCCTGACCAGTCACTGGCTGCTGGGCGAAGTGAATCTGTGGTTTGTCGCGCCGATGGGCGCTTCGGCGGTGTTGCTGTTTGGTCTGCCGAACAGCCCGCTGGCGCAGCCGTGGTCAATCGTGGGCGGCAATCTTGTGGCGGGCGTTGTTGGCGTCACTACCGCGCTGTGGGTTCCCCATCCCGCGCTAGCGTGTGGTATCGCGGCCTGTGTAACGATTGCACTGATGTTTCAACTGCGCTGTTTGCATCCACCGAGCGGTGCGGTGGCGCTGACCGCAATTTTGGGCGGTAACGGCGTTCAGCAACTGGGTTACCACTTTATTCTGACACCGGTGCTGTTGAACTCGGTTTGCCTCGCGCTGCTGGCGTTGCTGTTTAACAATCTCGCCGGACGTCGTTACCCGCATCCGCTGGCGGCAACGGAAACCAAAGCGCCGCCTGTGGTGATCTACGTACCGATTACGCGTGAAGACCTGCATCAGGCGCTGGAAAGCGGTGAAGTGCTGGATATCGATGAGGATGATTTGCAGCAGTTGCTGCAACGCGCCGAAGAGATTGCGATTCTTCGTCAGCGCGGGCAAATGCCGGCATCATCATGAGCGGTCGCCATAAATGGCGTAATGTTTGTCAGTTAAGAGATAAAAACACAAATTACTGCGCGCACAAATCGTAGCGGCGCAATTCATTGCGCGATAAATCGCGCCGCTACGAAATGTGCCGTGATGTGATACGGTGCTTATCTGATGGCATTACGCCATGAATGGTGACCCTACACCGTATTCTTTCACGCGTACTTCATCGCCCTCAATTTCAACCACCGCAAACGGCACCTCATCTGCCCCATCCAGCATGCCTTTGAGTGTATAAAAGCCTGTCTGACCGATGCGAGCAAAGCCGCCGCGGTGGTCGTGTCCAGAGAAGCAGCATTGTATGTTGTAACTAGAAAGCAGCTCTGCCAGCGCGCTGCCGTTGAGTAAGTTGTGGCTGTTGTGCGGCGCCAGCGGATAATGGCCAAACACCACCACTTTCTCCCCTTGCAGCTGCGCTTGCTGCAACTGCTGCTCAATCCATGCCAGTTGCTGCGTTCCTACCGCACCGTTCCAGGGTTTGGCCTGCGGCTGCTGGCGCGCGGTCAGGTCCACCAGCATCGCCTCCGCCTGCACGCGATCGTCACCGTTCTGCGTGTTGCAATAGAGGCTGATGTCATTGCCGTCATAAACAATAAAACGCCAGCCCTGCAGCCCAAAAGCGTAATAGCTTTTGGGCAACGCCGCTGCTTCGTTGAGATGCTGCGCAATGGTCTGCGCATCGTGATTGCCCAGCACCACCGCATGCGGATGTTCGAGGCGATCGTAAATCGGCAATATCGCCGCGTAGCTGTTCCAGTCGCGATCGACTAAATCCCCCAGCGTAACGACAAAATCCAGCGGCTGCTGATTCAACACCTCAATCGCCTGCGGCAGCTTACGCAGCGCGTGGCGATAGTAGAGATTTTTCGCCCTATCGGCGTCGATGTCGGCATATTGCGGATCGGCAATCAAACCAAAACGCAGCGTGCTGCTCAGCAGCGCGGAACGCACATCGGGCAAGGCATAGAGCTCGGCGACATCGCCCAGCAGTTCACGCTGCAGTTCAGTCAGCGGATGCGGATAAGACACGAAAAGCACTCCTTAGCGAATACCGGCACGCATAAAAGACTGAATAAATTGACGCTGGAAAATCAGAAACAGCACCAACAGCGGCAACGTGGTCATCAAAGTAGCGGCACCAATCAACGCCCATTGCACGCCCTGCTCTGGCGCAGAAAACAGCTGTAAGCCCACGGTCAGCGGCCGCACGTTCACAGAATCGGTAATCACCAGCGGCCAGAGGAAATCATTCCAGTGGAAGCTGATCGACACCAGCGCAAACGCCACATAAATCGGCTTCGCCAGCGGAATATAAATCTTGCGCAGAATGTAAAAGCGGCTGGCACCTTCCACAATCGCCGCCTCTTCCAATACCAGCGGAATACTTTTAAAGGTCTGGCGCAGCAGAAAGATGGCGAAGGCCGAGGAGAAATACGGCAGCGCGATGCCGGTCAGCGTATCGCGGAAACCCAGCGCGCCGATGGTTTTATAGTTATTCAGAATCAGCACGTCGGGGCTGATCATCAGCTGCAGCAGAATCAGCGCGAAGATCGCGCCCGAGAATTTCAGGCGGAAGCGCACCAACGCGTAAGCGGCCATGGTCGCCAGAATCAGCTGCACCACCACAATCATCAGCACCAGCAAGCTGGTATTGAGGAAGTAGCGACCAAAGGGCGCGGCGTGCCACGCATTGATGAAATTCTGCAAGATCAGCGGCGAAAAAAGCGAAAAGTTCGCCTGATCGGATGCCGGATGAATCGCCACCCAAAACGCCACCAGAATCGGTAAAAACCACAGCAACGCGGCAAGCCCAATAGCCGTATTCAGGCACAGGCGACCAAAAGTGATTGTCGGCTTCATTGGTAATGGGCTCGCTTGTCCAGCAGGTTGAATTTAAGCAGCGCAATCGCGGCGAGGATCACCAGCAGCACCACCGTCATTGCTGCTGCGGCGGGCATATCCCAGAAGCTGAAGGCAGTGCGATAGATATAGAACAGCAGCAGGCTACTGCTGTTATTCGGCCCGCCGTTGGTCATCGCGATCACCTGATCGACTATACGAAACGCATTCATCGAAGCATTGATCAGCACAAACAGCGTGGTGGGCATCAGCAGCGGCCACTGCACGCGCCGGAAGAAATAGCGGCGTGACGCCCCTTCTATCTGCGCGGCTTCGCTGAGGCGCGGATCGATCTGCTGCAAAGCGGCGAGATAAAAGATCATAAAGAAGCCCGCTTCGCGCCATACCGACACCGCCATCAAACAATACAAGGCGCTACCCGGTTCGCCGAGCCAGTTAATCGCCGGCAGCGAAAACAGCGCCAGCAGCTTATTCAGCAAGCCCAGCTGCGGCGTGTAGAAGAACAGCCACAGATTGGCGATGGCGATCATCGGCAGCAGCGAAGGAATAAAGAACGCGGTGCGCACCAGCGCATTGGCGCGCATATGGCGATTGACCGCCAGCGCCATCAGCAGCGCCAGCGTGACCGCCAGCGGAATGGTGATCAGCGCATACAGCAGATTATTCCACAGCGACTGGATGAAGATGTCGTCATCCAGCAGCGCGAGATAGTTATCCAGCCCAACAAAATGGGCTGGACGACCGTTACGCGCTGCGCTGAACAGGCTTTCCCACACGGTCGCAACCGCCGGATAGTGGGTGAACAGCAGTAAAAAGCTCAGTGCCGGCAAAATCAGCAGATAGCCATACAGCTGCATCGACCATAACCGGGGACGACGAACCGGCGCGACGGTGAAAATCGTGCTCGTCATTATTGATAAGACTTCAGCAGACGATCGGCTTGCTTCTGCGCACCTTCCAGTGCTTCGGCTGGCGTTTTCGCCTGCGTCACCGCGGCTTCTACCGCGTGATTGAGCGCATCCTGAATCTGCACGCTGTTGTAAGTCGAGAGTTCCGGCTGGGCATACTTCAGCTGTTCACGCGCCACCAAGGCCTGCGGAACGTCTTTGACGTAATCCTTCATCACCGTGGTATCCCACGCTGCCGGAGATGTCGCAACGTAACCGGTGGCGATACTCCAGCGCGCTGCCTGTTCCGGTGACGTTACCCAACGGATAAACTCCATCGCCGCTTTCTGCTGTTCTGGTGAGGCATTTTTAAAGACATACAGGTTACCGCCGCCGGTTGGGCTGCCGCGCTGGGTTTTCTCCGGCAGCATCGCCACACCAAACGGGAACTTCGCGTTATCACGCACGTTGGTCAGGTTGCCGGTGGTGGTCACCATCATGGCGGTTTTGCCGCTGATGAAGTCTTGCGGCGTGGTGCCCCATGCAATGGCACCCTTCGGCGACACTTCCTCTTTCTGGCCGAGATCGGTCAGCCACTGCAGCGTTTCCACGTTGCCCGGCGTGTTGAAGTGCACCGCTGTGCCTTTGCCGTTATCCAGACGACCGCCGTTGGTGGCGGACAAGCCCTGGAAGTTCCAGTAACCGTTTGGCGTGGACGGAATCTCGATTCCCCATTGGCTGACGCCGTTAGCATCTTTGATAGTGAGTTTCTTACTGAACTCGACCACTTGCTGCCAGTTGGCCGGTGGCGTATCGGCGTTTAAACCGGCTTTCTCAAACGCCTGTTTGTTCCAGTACATCACCACGGTTGAACGCTGGAACGGTACGCCCCACACTTTGCCGTCAATGTGACGCAGAAACGCCGGATAGAAACCGTCGATCCATTTTTTGCCTTCATCGCCCTGCGCTAAGTCGCTGGCCGCCACAATCGCACCGGCATCAATCAGTGAATACGCTTCGATATCGCCGATCACCGCCAGCTGCGGTGCGTTGCCACCACGAAAAGCGGTCAGCGCTTTGGTCACGGTGGTGGCGTAATCACCGGTATACACCGGCTGAATGCTCACGTCCGGATGTACTTTCTGGAAATCCGCCACCAGCGAATCCACGGTGTGGCTCACTTTGCCGCCCACCGCGATCGGGTAATACATTTGTAGCTTGACCGGTTCAGCTGCAAAAGCTGAGGTGGTGATGGCGAGCACTAATGCAGAAAGACGTGAATAACGAATCGCAGACATGATTTTCCCTTGGGCAAATGACAACGGTTAAACGGCGTATTTTTTCTGTGAAGCAAACATCTGTTGTTCGGCTGGCGCGCAGCGCTTACCGCTCTCGCGATGAAACAAATATTGCCGCGCGGCGGACCACTGCAATCCCACTTCGCTGCCATCAGTGAAGCGCTGCATGCCAGGCACTTTGATGGTCAGCGGTTCGCTGATGCCAGCAAGCAGGCACACCAGCAACGTATCAGCCCCCATATATTCAGAACTGATTACCCGCGCGGTCAGCGCCGCCTGTTCTGCGGCGATCAGCTGGATATCTTCGGCGCGCAATCCGAGACTCAGCGGCGCATCGCGGTATTCCACCACCGGCGCGGTGAGATGCAGCAGATAGTGATGCGCGCCGTTGCGCTGCAGCGGCAGGATGTTCATCGGCGGTGCGCCAATGAACTGCGCGGCAAACACGCTGGCGGGATTGTTGTAGAGATCGTCTGGCGTGCCGTGCTGTTCGATGTGGCCATCGTTGAGCAGGATAATGCTGTCGGCCATGCTCATCGCTTCGGTCTGATCGTGCGTGACGTACAGCATGGTCAAGCCGAGTTTTTTCTGCAGTGCGCGGATTTCACGGCGCATGCTTTGACGCAGCTTGGCGTCGAGGTTCGACAGCGGCTCATCCATTAAACACAGCGTGTTATTGGCGATCACCGCACGGCCCAGCGCCACGCGCTGCTGCTGTCCACCGGAGAGCTGCGACGGCAAACGATCCAGCAACTTATCCAGCTCCATCAGCTTGCTGACGTTATCCAGGCGTGCAGCAAAAGACTGTTTCTCCTCGCCGCGCGCTTTCAAACCAAACAGCAGGTTTTCGCGCACGTTGAGGTGGGGAAACAGCGCATAGGACTGAAACACCATCGATAGCTTGCGCTGCGACGGCGGCAGATGGGTGATGTCGGCGTGTTTAAAGTGGATCGTCCCACGATCGGCTGTTTCCAGTCCGGCGATGGTGCGCAGCAGCGTCGATTTACCGCAGCCCGACGGACCGAGCAGCGCGACAAACGAGCCTTCTGCCGCGTCGAAGCTGATGTCGTCCAGGGCGATTTTCTCGCCCCAGGCTTTAGTGATGTGATGAAGCGAAAGGTGGCTCATGCATCCGCAATCCAGAAATCAGAATGGCGGTAAGCTAGCGGAAGGAAATGAAGGTTTTATGTCATTGCGGTGACCGCGCGGTTAATCAGATGCGCAATGAATTGCGCCGCTACAAATATTTGCATGCTTTTGTAGCGGCGCGATTCATCGCGCTCTTTTGACTTTTTACTGATTAAAATAGTGCTGATGCAAAATCGCCGCACCATCATCAATCGCTTTCATCAATATCTTTTCACTGGTGACCGCATCACCCGCCTGTAGCGCTTCCAGCAGATGATCATAGTTATGATGCCCATTCACCACCTCGGCCGGCTGCGGATAGAGATAGTTAAAGCACGGACCGATCTGCACCCAAAGCTGTTCGATCAGCGCCTCAAGCGTTGGCATTTGCGCATAGCTATACAGCGTAAAACGGAACGCGCGATTGGCTTCTAACGCCGCCTCCGCATCACCGCTCTGCTTGGCTTGCATAAAGCGCGCGCAGAGTTTTTTCAGCTCAGAAATTTGTTTTTTTCCCACAAATGGCGTCGCCGCCCTCACCGCTAAACCTTCAAGCTGCTTACGAATCAGCGTAATCTCATCAAAGCGCTGGCGCGTCATTTCCGGTACCAGAAACGCCGCAGCTGGCGTGGCATCCAGCGCTCCGGCAGAAACCAGTCGCAATAATGCTTCGCGTACCGGCGTGATGCTGGTGCCAAGCTGCGCCGCCAGATCGCGCGTCACCAGCCGTGCGCCAGGTTTTAACTTGCCGACAATCAGCGCGCTGCGCAGTGACGATTCCACCTGCGCGGTCAAACTCATGCGCTGCGCTTTATCCATTTCGATCATACGTTGAGAGCCTTTTACTGGAATTCGCAAATGGTAAGTTATTTTTAATGTTTTATTGCCAACCTGCCAGATTATAGGATATATCATGTATTACAAATAAGCACAGTCTTGATTCTGGCAGTATCCACTCTTTTCACTACCTTGCCGTTGGCAATTTTGGGAAACGTTATGAGACTACCTGCAGTGAAGTTTGCCACCACCGCGTTGCTATTTGCTCTGATGCCAGCAGTACAGGCAGCGGAACTGACCATTGGCCAACCCACGTCTGCTACGGCGATGGATCCCGGCTTTCTCAAAGAATCTGCCACCTTAGTCGACAACATCTTCGATACCTTAGTGCGCCGCGCCGATGACATGTCATTACAGCCGGGCTTAGCCACTGAGTGGAAAGCGATTAACGAAAACACCTGGCAGTTTACCCTGCGCCAGGGCGTGAAATTTACCGATGGCGAGCCGGTGAACGCCGAAGCGGTGAAATTCTCCATCGATCGTATTTTAGACCCCGCCAATCACGCACCGACGATTTCCTATATCCGCACCATCAAATCGGTGGACGTGATCAACGATTATCAGGTGCAGATCCACACCAACGGCCCGGATCCTCTGCTGCCCACGCGCATGAGTCGCTACCCGGCTTACATCGTGCCACCAGCCTACGTGAAGAAAGTGGGTGCCAGCGAGTTTGCGCGCAAACCGGTGGGCAGCGGCGCTTACAAGCTTGATAGCTTTATCCCGGATGAAAAAGTGGTGATGGTCGCCAATGAAACCTACTGGCGCGGCAAACCGGCGATTGATCGCGTCACCTGGCGTCCGATTCCCGAAGCCACCGCACGCCTCACCGCGCTGCTGACCGGCGAAGTGCAGCTGATTGAAAGCGTGCCAGCCGATTTAGTGCCAGCGCTGAAAAATCGCCCTAACGTCGAGCTGGAACAGGTAAAAGGCGGCGGGCTGACGATTTACCTCGGCCTTAAAGATGATGAGAAACCGCTGAGTGATGTACGCGTCCGTCAGGCGCTTTCGCTGGCGTTAAATCGCCAGGCTTATACCCAACAGCTGCTGCACGGTTTCGGTACGCCAACCGGCACCATGGCCGGTGCTAATGACTTTGGTTATCTGGCAGTTCCGGCCACCGCGCAGGATGTGGCGAAAGCCAAATCGCTGCTGGCTGCAGCCGGTTACGCAAACGGCTTTACCCTGCGCTTCCAGGCGCCGCGCCGCTATATTGCCAGCGCCGATGTGGCGCAAGCCATCGTGCAGGATTTAGCCGCGATTGGCGTGAAAGCCGAGCTGGAAGTGCCGGAATGGTCGGTTTACACCCAGCAGGTCGCGTCACAGAAACAGGCTCCGATGTATATGCTGGCGTGGGGCTCCACCCAGACGCTGGACGCCGATGCCGCGCTGTTCCCCATCCTGCGCAGCGGCGAGCCCTATTCCACCGTGCATGATGCGGAGCTGGATAAGCTGCTCGACCAAAGCCGCCAGATTGTCGATCCCGTTGCGCGCAAAAAAGTGTTAGAGCAGATTCAGCAACGCGTCGCGGAACAACAGCCGCTGCTGCCGCTGTATCGTGAAGACACCTTGTATGCGCACAGCACGTCGCTCAACTTCAAAGGCCGCGTCGATGCCCGCATCCCGCTGTTTGATCTGAGGCTGAAATGATTTCACCGGGCACCGTGCTGCAGCGCCGTCCGCGCCGCCTGATTTACGGCGATGCGGTGATCGGCAGCGTATTGCTGATCGTGGTGATTGCCGCGGCGCTGCTCTCTCCATGGCTGCCGTTGCCCGATGCCTTAAGTAATAACCTCAATGAAATGTTCCTGCCGCCGGGTTCGCCCGGCGCGCAAGCCACGCATTGGCTCGGCACCGATCAACTGGGGCGCGATCTGCTGGCACGCATTCTCTCCGGCACGCGCTTGTCGCTGTTGGTGGTCTTGGTTGCGGCGGCGATTGGCGCGGTAATTGGCGTCGCGCTCGGTATGTTCGCCGGTTACGCTGGCGGTTGGGTCGATGCGCTGATCATGCGCCTGATCGACATTCAGCTGGCGGTGCCGTTTATTCTGTTGATTCTGCTGGTGATTGCGCTGATGGGCGCATCACTCACCAACATCATTGTGATTATGGGCTGCACCAGCTGGGCGATTTATGCCCGCGTGGCGCGCGCCAAAACCTTAGAAATTCGTGAACTGGAATATATTCAGGCGGTGCGCGCCATGGGCTTTTCGCCGCTGCGCGTGCTGCTGCGGCATATCCTGCCCAATCTGCTGACGCCGCTGGTGGTGTTGCTGACGCTGGATATCCCACGCTTGATCGTGCTCGAAGCCTCAGTGGGTTTTCTCGGTATGGGCATTCAGCCGCCCACGCCAACGCTGGGCAACCTGATTGGCGAAGGCCGCTCTTACATGCTGCTGTCGCAATGGCTGGTGCTCTATCCCGGTTTGGTGATTGCGGCACTGGTGATTGGCTGCAACCTGCTCGGCGATGCGCTGCTACGTCGCACGCACACAAGGCTGGATTAAGATGCTGAACATTCTGCTCAATCGCCTTGGCCAATCGGTATTAGTGCTGCTCGGCGTGTCGCTGCTGATTTTCTTTAGCCTGCACATGACGGGCGATCCGGCGGCGCTAATGATGCCGCCCGGCTCCAGCCAGCAGGAGATGGATACTTTTCGTCACAGCATGGGTTTTGATCGTCCGCTGCTGTGGCAATACAGCCACTATCTTGGCGGCGTGCTGCACGGCGATTTTGGTGAATCGCTGCGCTACAGCCAGCCGGTATTGGCGTTGATTGCCGAACGTCTCCCGGCGACGGCTCTGCTGGCGGTGAGTGCGCTGGCGTGGAGTTCGCTGCTCGGTCTGCTGCTGGGCATTATTAGCGCCCTGCGACCGCACAGCCTGTGGGATTTGTTGTGCCGCCTGCTGGCCTTCTCCGGCCAGGCGATTCCGGTGTTCTGGCTCGGGCTGCTGCTGATTCTGCTGTTTAGCCTGAAGTTACAGTGGCTGCCATCCAGTGGTTACGGCACCTTCGCCGCGCTGGTGATGCCGGCGCTGAGCCTGGGTGCATTTTACATGAGCGCCGTGGCTCGCCTGACGCGCGCCAGCCTGATGGATGTGCTGCAACAGGATTATATCCGCACCGCGCGCGCCAAAGGGCTCAGCGCCTGGCGCATTGTGGTACGCCACGGTTTGCGTAACGCACTGATTCCGGTAATCACCGTGCAGGGCATGTATTTCGCCTCGCTGCTCGGCGGTGCACTGGTGACCGAGATTATTTTTGCCTGGCCGGGCATTGGTCGTCTGGCGATTCAGGCGATTCAAAACCGCGATTTCCCGCTGGTGCAGGCGATTGTGTTACTCGCTGCCGTGGTGTTCGTGGCGATCAATTTGCTGATCGACCTGCTCTATCTGGTGCTGAACCCGAGGATTCGTTTATGAGCCGCCTTGACGCCACGCTTGAACTGCTGAGTGAACTGACGCGCTGGCCAAGCGTGGCCGGTCAGTTATCCTCGCAGCGCGGGTTGGCTGCCTGGCTGGAACAGTGGATGGTAACGCAGCTGAATGCCGCGATCGTCTATCCGGTGGCGTCTCAAACCGATGATGTCCCGCCGCTGGTCCATGTGCGCATTGATAACGGCAGCAGCAAAACCGTGGTGCTGTACAACATGTATGACGTGATGCCTGCGGATGATGCCGGTTGGGATGTGCCGCCGTTTGTTGGTGGCGTGTGTCAGTGGGACGATGTTGGCGCGGTATTTGTCGGACGCGGTGCGGAGAACAACAAAGGCCCGGTCGCCGCCCTGCTGATCCTGCTACGTGAACTGCAGCAGAGCCAGCAGCTGGATTTTAATATCGAAATCCTGCTTGAAGGCGAAGAGGAAGTGGGCAGCGGCGCGCTGCGGCGTTATCTGGCGCAACAGCCTTGTCCGATTGCTCCCGCTGAAGCCGTGCTGTTTCCGTCACTGTGCGAATACGGTGGCGGCGCACCGCGCGTCTATCTCGGCTTTACCGGACTGGCCAGCGGACGCCTTAGCGTCACCGGCGGCGCATGGGGCGGACCGTCTTCCGCCATTCATGCCAGCAATGCCGGTTGGATCGCCAATCCGGCGTGGCGCTTAGTGCAGGCATTAGATGCCATCGCGCCAGCTGAACACAGCGGCGTATTGGCGTGTCACGCCACGGACGATGAGGCGAATCAATTATTGGCGACCTTAGCCGCTGAATTCAGCATCGATGACGAACTGCAGTTCCGTCGCAGCCAGCGCCTGATGATCGCAGGCGACACGCTGAGCTGCCTGCAAACGCTGCTCGGCAGCGCGGTCTTAACGCTGGCGGAATTGCACAGCGATCCGCCGGGCGGACGCGGCGTCATCCCTTTCCGTGCCAGCGCGGAACTGGCGTTCCGCATTCCGCCGGGTTTCGATCAGGACGCGATGATTGCCCGCGCGCAGCAGCGCCTGGCACAACCCGACTTAGCCGGCAGCGAGCTGCACCTGTTTGATCGTTATCCCGGCGTGCGCTTTAGCCGCAGCGCCAGCGGCGTCGATGCCTTGATCGCCAGCTATCAAACGCTGGGCGCGGCACCGCAAATCTGGCCGTGGGCGCCGGGCTGTGCGCCCGCCTACGCTTTCGCGGCCGTCGCGCCCGCCTTTTTGATTGGCGGATTAGGCCACGGCGGCAACGCTCACGCCGTCAATGAGTTTGTCACGCTGGGGGGACTCGAACGCTTCCAGCAATCCATGAGCTTATGGCTCAACGCATTCAATGATTCGGCCATTGGCCGGGTCGCGCCACACCAGGGAAACACCGCAGTACACAAAAATAAAGGTAGTAAATAATGAAATCAGTAGAAGAGTTTGAACGCGTTCCGCTCGGCTTCTTCCCCACTCCTCACGAGCCGCTGCCGCGGCTCAGTGAGGCACTTGGGATTACGCTGACGATCAAACGTGATGACTACAGTGGCTTCGGCGGCGGCGGCAATAAAGTCCGCAAGCTGGAGTATCTGATGGCGGAGGCCTGCAAAACAGGCGTGAATGTGGTGATCACCACCGGCGGGCATCAGTCGAACCACGCCCGCATGGTGGCCGCCGCCGCACGCAAGTTTGGTATGCGTCCGGTGCTGGTGCTGCGGGGCAATCCGCCCGCAAGCTGGCAGGGTAATCTGCTGCTGGATAAGCTGTTCGGGGCCGAGGTGCAGTTCCTCGATCCCGACGGCTATTTCAGCCAGATTGAAGGCGCGATGCAGGCGCACGCGGATGCGGCTCTCGCGCAAGGTGAAATCCCAATGATTATTCCGCTGGGTGGCGCAACGCCACTCGGCGCATTGGGTTATGTACGCGCAGTGGAAGAGATTGCGGCGCAGCTGGCACCCAGCCAGACGCCCGCACCCGATTTCATCGTCGCACCCACCGGTTCCGGCGGCACGCTGGCGGGATTGCATGTGGGTACGCGTCGCTATTGGCCCAATACCCGGGTGATTGGCGTGAGCGTCAGCGCCAAAGCCGACTGGTTCCAGCCACGCATTGCCGGCATGGCGCAGGATTGTGCCGATCTGCTGCAATGGCCGCAGCAGTGGCAGCCGGATGATATCTGGATTGAAGATGGTTATGTCGGTCAGGCGTACGGCGTGCCATCGGACGGCGGCATTGCCGCCATCTATCAACTCGCCCAGCTGGAAGGCGTGCTGCTGGATCCGGTCTACACCGGTAAAGCGATGCACGGCCTGTTCTCGCTGGTCGAGCAAGGGCGCATTCCGCAAGGGTCGCGCGTTACCTTCGTGCATTGTGGCGGTTCTCCGGCGCTCTATCCGTTCGCCGATCGCCTGCTGGAGCAGTAATGGAAGCCTTATTGCGTGTACTGGATGAAGCTACTGTCGCGCAATTAGGCGGCGGGGATGTCGCTTTGGCGCTGGAAGACGTCAAAGCGGTGATTCAGCTGATGCGTCTCGGCGAAGCGCAGATGCCCGCTGAAAACCATATCGACCTCGGCACGCCGCTCGGTAAAGCTTATGCCTTACCCGCGCGCGTCGGCGGCACCTACAACGCCGCAGGCGTGAAGTGGACGGCACATCGTCCACAGCGACCGGATGCGTTGCCCGCCGCCTTAGCCTTAACCCTGATTAACGATGCGCAGAGCGGCATTCCGCGCGGCTTGCTGGCCAGCGGCGCACTCACTGCGGCACGCACCGCGGCGGTGAGCGCACTGGCGTTACAGCTGGCCGCACCGCGTCCGGTGAAGCGCGTACTGCTGCTCGGCGCTGGTTTGCATGCGCAGGCGCATCTGCGCATGCTGCAGCAGCTGTTTCCGCAGCTGGAACAGATTGGCGTGTGGAATCGCTCTCCTTTTAAACTCAGTGCGTTGCGCGAAGTGCAGATCGAAACCGATCTGCAGCTCGCTCTGGCGCAGCCTTATGACGCCGTGCTGACCTGTACCAGCGCCGACCAGCCGATTGTCGACGCAGCAGCGGTACGTCCCGGCAGGATCATTGTGCAGGTTGGCTATCACGAAGTGAGTTTTGCCGCCATCAAAGCCAGCAGCAAGGTGGTGGTTGATGCGTGGGGCGATTTTGCCCAGCGCAGCGCCAAAAGCCTGTTCCAGATGTTCCGCGCTGGGGAGTTTAGTGAGCAGGGTGTGGCGGCCGATCTCACCGCGCTGCTGCTGGATAACTGGCGTCCACAGCCCGATGACAGCGTCTATTTCTCCTCGTTTGGCCTCAACGTGTTTGATATCGCCCTCGCCGCCCGCGTGTTACAGGCCGCCGAGCACGACGAGCTCGGTTCGTTGCAGTCGCTGTTTTCAGGAGTTCTGCATGATCATTGATGTGCTTTCACTGCATCAGCGCCAGGCGCGCGGCGAAGCGTTTCTGCTGATCGATGTG
This sequence comes from Pantoea sp. B9002, assembly GCF_013385945.1. NCBI lineage: Bacteria > Pseudomonadati > Pseudomonadota > Gammaproteobacteria > Enterobacterales > Erwiniaceae > Pantoea > Pantoea sp. B9002. The sequence continues at coordinate 10,603 of NZ_JACAPA010000005.1, read as the reverse complement.
CGCAAATTTGCCGACTGGCAACGCGCCACCTTGCCCGGTGCGCAGCACTGTAACGTCTATGACTATTTTATTGAGGATTGCAGCGAGACAGGTTTAGCGGTGATGGCAGCCGAAGCCGCCACCGCGCTGCAGCCGATGTTTACCGCCTATCCCAACGCCACGCCGGTGTTTTTCGAGCAGCAGGTTGGCATGCGTTCACCGCGCGGCGCCTGGTTCGCGTGGCTGCTCAAACGTGATGATACGCTGATTCTCGATGGCGGCGTGGATGCATGGATTGCGGCAGGCTATGAACTCGCTCCGGGATTGGGATTAAGCCGCACCGTGGCGCATCCACCAGCAGCCAACGCACCCGCGTGGAATAGCGAACTGGTGTGCAGCCGGGAACAGGTGTTAGCAGCGGATGGAGTGAATGTGGTCAACGTGGATGCCCGTCGCCCCAGCGAGTTTGACGGCAGCTTTGCGCATGCCTGCTGCCAGCGTGCTGGACGGATTCCTCATTCTCAGCTGCTGTTCTGGGAAGATGTCATCGCCAATGGCCATTTCTTATCAGCGCAGCAGATTGCCGCTCGCGCCGCGGCGGCAGGATTGAGTAAAAACGCGAAGTTACAGGTTTATTGCCATCGTGGTGCCCGCGCCGCCACCGTGTTAGCGGCGTTGAAACTGGCGGGCTTTCCTCATGTCTCGGTGTATGTCGGTTCCTGGCATGAATGGGCAGAACATCACGAACTGCCGCTGTTACACGGCAGTTGATCGCAGCGCCAGCGCTTGCTGCACGTCGGGCGCAGCGGCAAGCAGTTGGCGGGTGTAATTATCCTGTGGATGGTTAATCACGCTGGCGGTCGCGCCCGATTCGACAATCCTGCCGTGATACATCACCACCACGCGATCGCACAACTGACGCACCGCGCCGAGATCGTGACTGATAAACAGCACCGATAATCCCAGCTTGTGGCGCAGCGTATTAAACAGCGCCAGAATCTGCCCGCGCACCGATAAATCCAGCGCCGCCACCGCTTCATCCGCCACCAGCAACTTCGGCTCCATCGCCAGCGCGCGCGCAATGGCAATACGCTGACGCTGACCGCCCGAGAACGCGCCCGGCAGACGTGTGGCATGTTCGGCCTTCAATCCCACCAACGCCAGCAGCTCTTTGACCCGCTCATTCACCGCCGCGCCTTTGCGCAGTTGCCAGACGCGCAGCGGTTCGGCGATCTGCTCACCGACCGGGATTTTCGGATTCAGGCTGGCATAAGGATCCTGGAAAATAATCTGCGTGTGGCGACGTAAAGTATGGAGCTGACGGCCTTGCAAATGCTGTCCCTGAAAATGCACCTCGCCGCCATCCGCCGTAATCAGGCCAATCGCCGCGCTGCCCAATGTGGTTTTACCGGAGCCGGATTCGCCAATCAGCCCGACAATTTCGCCCTGCGCAATCGACAGATTCGCCGGATGCAAAACGGTTTGCCGTTTGGCGGGCCACAGCGGCATGCGGCGCGGCAGCGGATAGCTTTTACTGATGTCGCGCAGCACCAGCAGCGGCGGCTGTTCAACCGGCGCAATCGCCTCGGGGATTTGCGCTGCCGAAGCAGCAATCAATTTGCGCGTGTAAGGATGCGTTGGCGCGCCGAGCGTACTCAGCACCGCGCCCTGTTCAACCAGCTGCCCTTGCTGCATCACGCAGACGCGGTCGGCGTAGCGCGCCACCACCGAGAGATCGTGGGTGATCAACAAGATCCCCATGCCCATTTCCTGCTGCAACTCCTGCAACAGCGCCAGAATCTGCGCCTGAATAGTGACGTCCAACGCGGTGGTCGGCTCATCGGCAATCAATAACTCCGGCTGACCGCTGATGGCGCTGGCGATCATCACACGTTGCCGCATGCCGCCCGACAGTTGATGAATATACTGCCGCGCACGCTGCGCCGGATTAACGATGCCGACGCGATCCAGCAGCGCTATCGCTTCCTGTTGTGCCTGTTTCCAGCTGAACTGACGATGACGCACCAGCACTTCGGCAATCTGTTCACCAATACGCAATGTGGGATTCATGCTGGTCATCGGCTCCTGAAATACCGTGGCGATGCGGCAGCCGCGTAATTGCTGGGTTGTACGCGCATCCAGCGGCTCGCCATTAAACACCACGCGGCCGCCACTCTGCTGCACGCCAGCAGGCAGCAAGCTCATCAGCGCCAGCGACGTTAAGGTTTTGCCGGAGCCCGATTCGCCAACTAACGCCAGGATTTCCTTGCGATCGAGATGAAAAGAGATGTTATCCACCAGCAAGCGCTGATCGTGAGTGTGCAGCGAGAGATTTTCAACCGAGAGCAAGCGCGCGTTAGTCATCAGGCAGGGATTCTCAACAAGGAAAAATACAGGATATATCCTGAACATAGCACGAACAAGACCGTTAGGTTATGGCACTGCGCGTTGCGGAATAAGGCTGTTCATTGAGTTTAAAATATTCCGTATTAACGGCGATGATCGCCGTTGAATCGTAAAACGGTAAACTTTTTCGCGGAATGCTCGTTAGTTAAGCGTCTTTCGGTCACCATAAATGGCGACCCTACAAAGGGTTGGCCGTTTAACTACACCTTCTCCTGCGACAAACTCAAAATGGTGCGGATGTTCTGCGCGGTGGTGGCGATAATATCGATCGCACCAGTGCGCAGTGCGCCGAGGATCGCCATCGCTTTGGTATTTTCCGCAGCAATGGCGATTACGCAGGGAATCTTGCGTAATTCATCAATGCTCAGCCCAATCACGCGATCGTTCATCACGGTATCTACGTGCTGGCCCTGCGAATTAAAGAAGTCATAGCCAGCGACATCGCCCGTCACACCCTGATTAACGCTGGCGTCGATGATTTCGTGCGGCGTGAACCAGCCGAGTTTCACCATATAGCTGTTTTCATTCATGTCGCCGATGCCCACCAGCGCCACATCGGCTTTACGCGCGCGGTCCAGCGTCTCTTTGATGGTGCCATTTTGCATAAACGCATCGCGCAACGCGCGGTTCTCAACATAGGCGGGCGCGTACAATGTTTCGCTGATGCCGCCGAACTTCTTCGCCAGACGACGGCTGATATGGTCAGCGTTGATGGCATCACCGGGGCGATGCGTGCCGCCAATGCCGCTGATAAACAGACAATTACGCGTCGGCACCTGGCCGGGATAATCGGCGACAGCGGCCACGTTGCGCCCTTGCCCGACGGCGACAATGGCGTCGTCTTTCAGCGACTGCGCTAAATGTGACGACACCAGTGCGGCGACCTGACGTCGCTGCTCGTCCTGATCGGGCTGATCGAGCGCTATCAGCGCACGTTGCAGCTGTGGGAAGCGATTTTGCAGCTGTTGTTCGAGGCGGGTACTGAAGACGGGATGGTAACGCACGTTGATTTCGACGATGCCCTCTTCGCGCGCGCGTTTGAGCAGTCGGCCGACTTTAATGCGGGAAATACCAAACTTACGCGCAATCTCCTCCTGGGTGATTTCGTCCTGATAATAGGCGACAGCTATTTCCGTCAGCAGCTCGGAGTCCTGAGAAAGCGTGTTTTTTTCCATCCGTAACCTGTCTTATTTGAGATCGTGTGTATCAATGCCAATCGGTTAAGTACTGATTTCACTAACCGCACATACTGTAGCGGCGCGATTCATCGCGCAATAAATTGCGCCGCTACAGTATGTGCGTGCTGTTTGGTCTTAACTGACATGCTTACACCAAAGGAAGGAGTTATATCATTGATACGACTCGCTTCGCCAGACCACAGCGCCGCGAGTCGATCGAGCATCACGCTTAGCGCTTGATGGCGTCGATTTTCAGCATACGGGCAATCACGATATCCAGCTCTTTCTGATCGAAGATCTGTTTCCAGTCAGGTTTCACAATTTTCTCACGACCGTACTCCATGGCGATCATGCAGGCATCCGAGAACGGGTTAGTAGCGCGGAACGCCACGGCCAGCGCGATCTGAATATGGCCATACAACATCGCTTTAGCCGCTTCTTCCGGCACGCCGCTGTGCTTAACGGTTTCATCCAGCGCTTCTTTCATAAACGCGCCAACCATGCAGGCCACGGTTTCCACCAGCGTCGGTTCCAGATACGCCAGCTGCGTCACGGTAACCCAATGCACTTGCTCCACCGGGCCGTACATCACGCTGATCACCTTGCTCAGCTCGGCTTTCTGCTCATCAGAACCGGTTTCATAGGAAGCCGCCACGTGCTGAATCGCCGCAATACCGCCGAAGGCATCGGCATGTTCTTCTTTGGTGTAACGCTCCAGGAATACCGACGGATGGCAAGGATGCGCCACCGCATATTCAATGCCATCACGATGGGCGATCAGATTGGCGTAGGCCGCCGCGGGGTCCAGCGTCAGCAGAATCGCGCCCGGTTTCATCTGTGGCACCACGCCTTCAGAGACTTTGCCCAGCACGATATCCGGCACCGCCAGAATCACCACGTCGCTCAATGGCACCACGGAGGCGGCATCAGAGAGTTCGCGCCCCTGCGCGCTGACCTGTTCTTGCGCCTTGGGTGAGTTCTCACAGTAAAACACCTGGTAATCGCTTTTCTGGAAGTTGGCAGAAATACGCATACCCATTTTGCCGCCCGCGCCAATCACGGTGATGGTTTTCAGTTGCACGCTCATGTTGTTACTCCTGATCTTGTTTACTACGTAAGAATTCCACGGTGCGGCGAGTCCAGTCGGCTTCTCGCTCGCAGGTTACGGCGGCATCGTCTTGCCACGGCAACCAATGTTCGACGATTTGGTTAATGCCTTTATCCGCCGGGCGCACGCTGGCGATCATCCGGTCGTAATCCAGCAAGCCTTCGCCCATTGGGCAGCCAGCGAAGGTAAAACCGACCCAGCCATCACGGCGCGTGAAGGCAAAGTCTTTGATGTGCAGATTGCCGACGCGCGCGGCGGTGTTGGCAATCACCTGCTCTGGCAATTCGAGTCCGGCGACACAGTTAGCGGGATCGAGACACACGCCGAGCCACGGCGACAGGAACTTGTTGATCACTGACATCATCGCGCCGCTGTTCACCTGCTCGTATGTCTCCAGACAGAGACGAACCTGCTGACGGGCAAAATCTGGCAACACTGCGCCAATCAGCTCGGCGGCTTCGTCGAGCGTGGGACGATGATCGGCGGTGTAGAACATCGAACGAATGACGCGTGCATCAAGGATTTCCGCCATGTGCAGATAACGACGCAGATGCTCTGTGCCGAGGCCGCGCGTGCCGAGTTCCAGCGTGATGCCGAGCGCATCGGCCTGCTGACGCAGCGTCAGCAGCTGTGCGTCAGACCAGCTTTCGATCGCCGGGTAGTCGCAGATTTGAAACACTGACACATCGAGATCGGCGGTCTGTTGCAGCATCTGCTCCAGCGTCAGCGGATGAGGGACTTTCGACGACATGCGCCAGAAAAAGGCGTAGGTACTGAGTCCGATACGGCTCATTAACGGAGCTCCTGAGCCAGCTCACTGGCTTCATCAATAATTTGTGCCAACGCTTTGGGATCGTGGGCAAAGCGACCCAGAAACAGGCCATTTACGTCCGCGCCAAGGCGCTGAATCAGTCCCGGACCGGCACTGCCGCCGTAGATGATTTTCAGGGTGATGCCGGGCGGCGTGGCGAGCTGCTGCAATCCGGCGCACACTGCGCGGATGTAGCTGTCCGGTGCCGGTTGCGGCGCACCAATTGCCCACTGCGGTTCGTAGGCAAAGAACACTTCGCCCTTCAAGCCCTGCTGCGCCGACTCGGCCAGCGCTTCGGCCAGCTGCTGCTGACACAGCGCGATCGCCTGCTGCGGTTCTGCCTGCACTTCTTCGCCAATGCACAGCACCGGCGTGATGCCGTGACGCAGCGACATCGCCACTTTGGCAGCAATTTGCACTTTATCTTCGTGGAAATGACGACGGCGCTCAGCGTGGCCAATTTCGGCCAGCGAGCAGCCCAACTCCTGCAACATGCTGGCGCTGACTTCGCCGGTCCAGGCACCGTTCTCAGCCTGGCAAACATCCTGAGCACCGAAGCGTACCGGCGTGTCAGCGAAGATGGCTGCAACCGCCGGAATCGCCGGATAAGCCGGTAACACAAACAGACCCACTTCGCCATTTTTCACCGCAGTATGGTCGGCTAATGCCGCCACATCGCGACACCATTGCAAGGTTTGCTGATAGCCGAAGTACATTTTTAAACTGACGCCGAGCCAGATTTTTGGCTGAGACATGCTTCAAGCTCCTTGTTCAGAGGCACTGTGTTCTTTTAGCAGATCGCCGACGGTATTGACGATCAATGCCAGCGAAATCGCTCCGGCATCCGGCGTGCCAACGCTTTTTTCTGCCAGTGGACGCGCACGCCCCATTTTCGGCACCAGCTGCGCGGTGTCCTGCGCGGCTTTATCGGCGACCTGCGCCGCCTTCAGCCAGGCGTCAGTTAACGACGCTCCGGCGGCAACTGCCTCACTCAGGCTGTCGCTGAACGGCACCAGCACATCCACCATGGTTTTATCGCCGACGCGCGCTTTACCAAAGTGCATGATGCCCTCTTTTGCTTCCCGTACGCCGGTTGCCACACGCTGTGCATCTGGCGTCTGACGATCGCCAAGCGCGGTACCCAACGCGGTGAGCGCCACGCCCCACAACGCGCCGGAGGTGCCACCGGCTTTATCCGCCCAGGCATCTGCCGCGCGGCACAGCAAGCTGCCCGCACCGGCACCACGCGCGGCGACTTCACGCGCTTTCTCAACCGCGCCCAGCACGCCGCGCTCCATGCCGATACCGTGATCGCCGTCACCGGCTACCGCATCGATGTCGCCAAGACGCTCAGCGTTACGCTGTAACATTTCCGCCACGGATTCGAGCAGCTGCAGTACGCGCTTCGCGCTCTCTTGCGATTCCGCTGTTGCTGCTGGCAAGGCTTCTTCTGTGCTTTCAACCAGTTCAGCGGCGCTCAGCGGTTCCGCCACCAATACGCTGCCTTTGCGGTAAGCTGGCGTATTGGTCGGCGCGCGCCATAAAGTTTCCAGCTGATCGTCCAGCCACATCAGCGTCAGTGACGCACCGGCCATATTGAAGCTGGTGACAAACTCACCGACGTCCGGCTCAACCACCTGCAGTTTGGCGGCCTCCAGCAGTTGCGCGACGCGACGATAGACGACAAACAGCTCTTCATATTTCACCGAGCCCAGACCGTTGAGGATCACCGCCACGCGCTGACCTTCAGCCTGCTGAATATCGGCTGGCAGTTCATTGAGCAAGCGCTCCACGAAGATCTCGGCCAGCTCATCCGCGCTTGGCATGTCGGTCTCTTTAATCCCCGGCTCGCCGTGAATGCCAAGTCCCAGCGCCATGCGCCCTTTTTCCACTTCGAACAACGGATGCGAGGCACCCGGCAGGCTGCAACCGGAAAACGCCACGCCAAAGGTACGCGTGCGTTGATTAGCATGCTGTGCCAGCTGCAGGACCTGTGATAAATCGTGACCCGCTTCAGCCGCGGCGCAGGCGGCTTTGAACACACAGAGATCGCCAGCCACACCGCGACGCTTCTCGAGTTCATCTTTACCCGCGCTGGAGATATCGTCAGTCACCGCCAGCACTTCACAGGCGATGCCTTCCGCCCGCAGACGCTCACATGCCTGGCCGAAATGCAGCACATCCCCCGCGTAGTTACCGAACATCAGCAGCACACCTGCGCCGTTATGGGCCGCACGTGCCACGTTGTAGATCTGCTGCGCCGACGGGGACGCGAATAAGTTACCCATCGCCGCGCCGTGTGCCAGACCTTGTCCAACCAACCCGGCAAACGCCGGATAGTGACCGGACCCGCCGCCCACAATCACCGCCACCGTATTTGGCTGGCTGCGGGTGCTGCGCACTACGCCTCCGGCGACCTGGCGCACTTTATCGGCGTTGGCGGCGACAAAGCCTTCGATAAGCTCAGCGGCAAAGGCTGAAGGTTGGTTAAACAGGTACGTCATATTAATGCTCCTGAGCTAAAGAGGTCGGCTGCGACGGCGAGCGACGGCGATTAAGTAACAGCATGAGGAACGCTGACAGCAGCATGAATCCACCTACCACAAACATCGGCAAGGCGTAGCTGTTAGTGGCGTCATGCAGCGCGCCGGTGATGTAGCCCGCGGAGAAGCCCGCTACGTTTCCTAAGGTATTGATCAAGGCAATTGCTGCGGCGGCAGACGCGCCAGTCAGGAACTGCGTCGGTAAGGTCCAGAAGTTCGGCAATGCGGCGAAGATCGAGCTGGCGGTAATCGCAATCACCATGATGGTGGTAAACGGTGAATCCATATACAACGCCAGCGGTACGCTGAGGCCGCCTGCCAGCGCCGGGATAGCGATGTGCCAGGTTTTGCAGCCGCGACGTGTGGCATCTTTCGACCAGAAGAACATCACCACCGCCGCGATCAGGTACGGTACGCCGGTAATCAGCCCTTTCTGCATCACGTTAAAGGTGGTGCCAAACTGCTGCTGGAAGCCAGCGATGATGGTCGGCAAGAAGAACGCCAGCGCATACAGGCCATAAATAAAGCCGAAGTAAATCAGGCACAGCATCCAGACGCGGCCGTTACCCATCACCGAGCGCAGGCTATGTTTCTGGTGGCCCTGCTTCTGCTGATGCTCGGCTTCCAGTTCGGTGGTCAGCCAGGTTTTCTCTTCGGCGGTCAGCCACTTGGCCTGACGCGGCGAATCCACCAACCAGAACAGCGCGGCGATACCAATCAGAATCGCGGGAATCGACACGCCCATAAACATCACGCGCCAGCCTTCCATGCCAAACAGGCCGTGCTGCTGAATCAGCGACGCAGCTAAAGGTGCACCGAACACCACCGTCAGCGGCTGGGCAAGATAGAACAGCGACAGGATTTTGCTGCGATGACGTCCCGGCACCCACATGCTGAGATAGAGAATCGCGCCAGGGAAGAAGCCGGCTTCGGCGATCCCCAGCAGCAGACGCAGCGTATACAAGCCTTCCACACTGCTCACCCAGGTGAACAACAGCGAGACAATGCCCCAGCTGATCATGATGCGCGCCAGCCAGCGACGTGCGCCGAACTTATGCAGCGCCAGGTTGCTTGGCACTTCCAGCAGGATGTAGCCGATAAAGAAGATGCCCGACGCCAGGCCAAACTGCAGCGCGGTGAGGCCGAGGTCTTGCGTCATGCCGTTGGGGCCGGCAAACGAAATCGCGGTGCGATCGAGGAAGTTGATAAAGAACATCAGCGCCACGAACGGCACTAAGCGCCAGGAGATTTTTCTGATGGTGGATTGTTCCACCGCCGTCATTGTTGGTTGGTTCATAACGCACCTCCACGACGTGCGTGAGTGATCATTTTTTTATGTGGTGTTGACCAAACGCCAAAGAGGCGCTGGCTGCAGGAGTACTGAGAGGTACGGTGTAAATGACACATGTTCGAGTCCTCGATGGGTCTTCTTGTACATTGGTATAGTCATGCGAACATATGAACACTACACGGATAATTGTGCATCTCTCAACTGCAACACGCGAAAGTGTGAGCAGCCTCATGAGATTTGATTTTGGTCAATTTATCGGATTACTACGCCCATTCGCCGCCGCACAGGCGGTTTCAAAGGGTTCAGTGAGGTATTCAGGCGCGATGCTGAAAGCAATTCATATGAACAACCATTGAACATATGATTGTATTTGTGGCAGGCTAACCATGAACATCTTCTCGCCTGCTGAACAAACGTGCAGGCGTCATTGCACACCCTGCTGGAGAACGACGATGAAAACTATCGCAATTGGCGCCGATGATGCGGCTATCGAATTGAAAAATGTGATTAAAAAGCTGCTGGAAGAGAAAGAGTATGTGGTGACGGATTACACCAATGACGCGCAAAACGACCGTCCGATGTACCCGGATGTGGCATTTGCGCTCGCCACCGCCATTCAGAAGAACGAATTTGAGCGCGGCATTCTGCTGTGCGGCACCGGCATCGGTGTGGCGATTGTCGCCAACAAGGTAGAAGGCGTGCGCGCGGCGCAGTGCCACGACACCTTCTCTGCCGAGCGTGCTCGCAAGAGCAACAACGCGCAGATCATGACCATGGGCGCGCGCGTCATCGGGCCTGAGCTGGCGAAGAACATTGTTAATGCCTGGCTGGCATCGGAGTTTGAAGGTGGCGGCTCAACGGCCAAAGTTGACAAGATCGGTTACTACGAACAAGTATCCCACGCTAAATAAGCGCCGACGTCGCACCTCTGGAGAACCTTATGTCTACACGCCGGGAAAGAGCCAACGCCATCCGCGCTTTGAGTATGGATGGCGTACAACAAGCCAATTCGGGACATCCGGGCGCCCCGCTCGGCATGGCGGATATCGCTGAAGTGTTGTGGCTCGACTTTTTGCAGCACAATCCACGCAATCCTCACTGGGCTAACCGCGACCGCTTCGTTTTATCGAACGGTCACGGCTCAATGCTGATTTACAGCCTGTTGCACCTAAGCGGTTACGATTTACCCCTCAGCGAATTAAAAAACTTCCGTCAGCTGCACTCTAAAACTCCAGGCCACCCGGAATATGGCTACACCGCAGGCGTTGAAACCACCACCGGCCCGCT
>NZ_JACAPA010000049.1:0-39489 GCF_013385945.1 Pantoea sp. B9002 | reverse complement strand
TTTTTGTGGGGATTCATCAGCATGTAGGGTTGGCATTTATGCCAACCTGGCCGAATACCGCACCCAACCTGGCATTTATGCCAACATGGCCAAACACCGCACCCAACTTTGCATTTATGCCGATCAGGCCGAACGCCGCACCCAACCGGAGCTCACCATGCCGCAGTCTGTCTTCTTCCTCGTGCTTCCCGGCGTGATGGCGCTGGATCTCACTGGCCCCGCTGAAACCCTGCAGCTGGCCGACGGCCACTTCGCGCTGCACTACATCGGCCCGCAGCCGAGTGTGCTGTGCTCCACCGGCATGACCATCGCTGACATCGCGCCCATGCCCGCGCAATTGCCGGAAAACAGCCTGCTGGTGGTGCCTGGCGTGCACGATTCGCGCGTTTGTTTCGACACCGAACCGGCAGCGATGGCGCGTGACTGGCTGCGCCAGCAGCAGGCGGCGATAACCGATCAGCGCATCACGCTGGTGTGCATCTGTTCTGGCGCATTACTCTCGGCGCAGGCGGGATTGCTGGATGGCATTCAGTGCACCACGCATCACGATGTGTTACCGCGCCTGAAAGCAGCAGCACCGGCAGCGTTAGTAAAAGACAACCGGGTTTTCGTCGAAGATGGCGGCATCTGGACCAGCGCGGGGATTACCGCTGGCATCGATCTGGCGCTGCATCTCATCAATCGGCTATGCGGTGCGCCGCAGGCACTGAAAGTGGCGCGCGAAATGGTGGTGTGGTTTCGGCGTTCCGGCGACGATCCGCAGCTGTCGCCGTGGCTGCGCTATCGCAATCACATGCATCCGGCGATTCATCGCGCGCAGGATGTGATGATTGCCCACCCCGAACACGATTGGTCGCTTACCGCACTGGCCGAGCGGGCGCACGTCAGCGAGCGCCATCTGACGCGCCTGTTCCGCCAGCATCTGGGCATCAGCGTGCGCGAGTACCACGAACAGCTGCGCTTAGTGATTGCGCGGCAACGTCAGCAGCAGGGCGAAGCGGCGGAGAAGGCGGCGCTGGCCGCTGGATTCTCCTCAGCACGCCAGCTGCGCCGCGCGCACCAGCGCTGGGACGATCAGCTCACCAGATGACGCTTATCCACGCGTTGTAATCCCATCGCCAGCAGCAGGCTGCCGATCAGCGTCGCGCCCATCACCCACGGCAAATCGAGCCACGGGCGCGACATATCGTCGTAGTGATGGGTGCGCAAAAAGTGGATAAACAGCGCGTGAAAACCGTAGATCGGCAGGGAATAGCGCGAGATGGTGGCGAGTCCCGGCAGTGCGCGCTGATTCAGGGTGTTTTTGAACAGTATCAACAGGCTGATGGCGGCTATAAACACCAGCGGCCCGCAGTAGAGATACCAGGTATCGTTGAACGCGCCGTTGATTTTCAGCATCTGTTTGGTGCCGAGCGCAATGCCAATCACGCAGGCAACAAAGCCCAATCCCGCCAGCCAGCTGATGCTGCGCTTGTCGGTCTGCATACAGCCAATCGCACGCCCGAGCAGCGCATACAGCAGGTAGTAAATGCTGTCGCCGCTGACATACAGATTCACCGGCAGCCAGTGGAACGGTCCCAGCGATTGGCTCACGGTATTCGGATTCGCCAACACCGCCAGCACGATCACCAGTATTGCGACATAGCGCGGTGCCACGCTTTTCACCTGAATCAGCGGGGATAACAGGTAGATGCCGATGATGGCGAAGAAGAACCACAGATGATAGAACACCGGTTTTTGCAGCAGTTTGAGCAGCGATCGTCCTTCGCTGATCGGCGTTAGCCAGGTGATATAGGCCAGCGCCACCGCGCTGTAGAACAGCAGGCACAGCACGATGCGCAGCAGATGCCGCCCTTGTGCGCTGCGTTCGCCGAAAAACAGATAGCCTGAGATCATAAAGAACAGCGGCACACAGACGCGTGACGCTGAGTTGAGCAGGTTCGCCACATCCCAGTTCAGGCCTGTCACCGCCATCGGTCCGGTGATGTACCAGGTTGTGGTGTGAATGACGATCACCATCAGGCAGGCAACCGCACGTAAGTTGTCGATCCAGTAAATTTTTTGCTGCATGGCACCCTCTTGCATTCGCTGCGAAGAAGGGTAGCCAGTGAGCCGCGCGCCAACAACCTTTTGCGTTGTAATTCAGATCACTCTGTTATTCGACACTCGACACCAGAATCAATTCGCACACATTCCGTAGCGGCGCGATTCATCGCGCAATAAATTGCGCCGCTACGATGTGTACATCGTTGTTAGGTGGTGACAGCCTTTAATCACGCACCAAAAACTTCTCGATCACCGCTTCGTCGGGTTCAACGCCGAGGCCCGGCTCGCTCGGCAGCCACGCGTATCCGTCGGCGATGCGCACCGGATTCTTCGCCAGCGAGCGGCTGATCTCGCCCGGCTCGACGCAATACTCCATCACCAGCGCATTCTCAATCGCGCACAGGAAATGCAGCGAGGCGGCGGTATTAATGTCGGTGGTGAAGTTGTGGTTGCACACTTTGCGGCCACGACTGTGCGCGTAGCTGGCGATCTCCATCGCCTGCGTAAAGCCGGTGCGCGTCAGGTCGATCTGCACGATATCGATGCCGCCTTCATCAATCAGGCGCTGGAAACCGACCACGGAACACTCTTGTTCACCGGCGGCGATATGCTGCTGGCACGCGGCGGAAACCTGGCCGTAACCGGCGTAGTTATCGGGATGCAGCGGCTCTTCAATCCAGAACAGATTGAGGTGTTCATAGCGCTGGCTGCGGCGGATGGTGGTTTTGGCATCCCACACGTGGCCGACATCCAGCATCAGATCCACATCGTCGCCCATCGCTTGACGCAGGGCTTCGAGATAGCGCAGATCCAGCGCTTCGTCGGTACCAAACGGCTCCCAGCCAAACTTCACACCGCTATGGCCGGTATCCATCGCATGCTGCGCGCGCGCAACCGTCTCTTCCACGCTGAACTGGAACATATTGGAGGAGTAAACGCGCATCTTGTCGCGCATGGCGCCGCCCAGCAGTTCAACAATCGGCTTGCCGAGGGCTTTGCCTTTGATATCCCATAACGCGATATCGATGCCCGCCATCGCCTGCAAAACCGCGCCGCTGCGGCCATAATAGAGGGTGGCTTTGTGCATCTTCTTCCACAAACGGCCGGTTTCTAGCGGATTTTCGCCGATCAACAGCGATTTCAGTCCAGTGACCATGGTGTGCGAATAGGGCGCTTCGATGATGGCTTTGGTGACATACGGGCTGCCATCCACTTCGCCCCAGCCGGTGATGCCGGCATCGGTGGTGATTTTGATCAGCAGCGCATCCTGAGAACTGTCGGTGCGCTGCTCAATAACTGGCAGGCGCAGGTAAAACGCCTCAACGTTAATGATTTTCATGGTGTTTTCCCTGGTGTAAAGGCAATGCGAAATTAGCCGAGAGCGGAACGGTGCTGTCGGCGCTGTGTTATCAGGGTCTCGTAATCCACGTCCAGCGCCTGAATGCGGATGTGGTTCTCAACCTCGTCGGTCATTTTGGCGATGTCGCCATCGGCAAAGACATTAATCAGCCGCTGGTGCTCCTCGATGATGTCGCTCATCGATTTGCCCATGGTGGAGAGGCCGAAAATCACCGTCAGCTGACGGGCAATCGACTCCCACAAATTGCTCAGCACCGGGTTGTGCGCAAAGCTGCACAGCGTGCGGTGGAAATCGGTATCAGCGGAGGCAAATCCGTAAACGTCGTCGTTTTGCATCATCGCCTGCATCTGCGCTACACCCTGATAGAGCTGATTAAGCTGCTCGGCGCTGTTGCGTCCGGCCTCAATCGCGCGGCGACAGGCCAGCGTCTCCAGCGGGATGCGCACATCGATAATCTGCTCCAGCCGCTGATGCGAAATCTCCATCAGGCGGATGCCTTTATACGGCTCGCTGGTGACGATGCCCTGGCTCTCCAGAATGCGCAGCGCTTCACGGATCGGCACGCGGCTCATGCCGAGTTTCGCCACCAGCTCCGGTTCTGCGATGCGGTCGCCGGGCAGGATCAGGCCGCGCGAAGCGGCGCTGAGAATGGCATCCACGGCGTGATCGACCAGCGTGCGCGGACGCGCGGTATTCCAGCTGTTATCGGTGGCCGCGTCCTGCGCCAGCGGGGCGCTGTTTTTACGACTAGCGGTAGAGGGTTTTCCTGCCATGTTATTTGTCCTGTTTAAACCTGTCGGGTCACGAACTGGCCGAAGCCGGGTTCAACCTGCATCTGGTCATCCTGGAATACCGTGACGCCACGAATCAATGTGCGCACCACTTTACCCTGACAGCGCATCCCTTCAAATGCGCTCCACTTGCCGAGTCCCTGAAAATGCGCGCCGCGCACCGTCCAGCTCTGGCTGGCGTCGTAGAACACCAAATCGGCGTCGAAGCCGGGCGCAATCGCCCCTTTTTTGCCCCACAGCTGGAAGGCTTTGGCCGGGCCGCTGGCGGTCATGCGCACAAACTCGCTGAGCGCCACGCCACGTTCTCTATGGGCCGCACTGAAGATCATCGGGCTGAGGGTTTCCACGCCGGTCAGACCCATGCCCGCATCCCAGATGCTGGCTTCACCTGCCTGTTTTTGTGCGGGCGTGTACGGACAATGGTCAGAGGCGATCATGTCTATATCGCCGCGCAGCAGCACTTGCCACAGCGCATCCACCACCGGACGCGGGCGGATCGGCGGGCCGCAGCGCGCGTTGGGGCCGATGCGCACCAAATCGTCTTCGTCGAGCAGTAAATAGTGCGGACAGGTTTCGAAGCTGGCGCGTACGCGGGTTTTAGCGGCGACGATGGTTTCCGCCGCGCGCGCCGAGCTGACGTGCACGATATGGCAGCGCGCGCCGGTCTCTTCGGCAATCGCTAACACGCGTCCTACCGCTTCGATCTCGGCGATTTCCGGGCCCGCCAGCGCATGCGCGCGCGCATCTTTGCGTCCAGCGCGGCGCTGTTCGCTACCGGCACCGATCAAAATCTCGTGATTCTCGGCGTGCACGCCAATCAGCCCGTCGAACGTGGCCAGCTCGCGCATCGCGCGCAGCAGGCCGTCATCATCAAGACGCGGCAAACCTTTCTCGTCGGTGGCGTCACCGTTGGGCGCGCCGCTGCACAGGAAGGCTTTAAAGGCCAGCGCACCGGCCCGATCCAGCGCCGCCAGTTCATGCACGTTATCTCCGTCTAACCCAGCCCACAGGGCGTAATCCACCGAGCAGTTGTCAGCCAGCCAGCTTTTTTTGGCGTTGAAGTTAGCCAGCGATGTCGCCGGTGGCAGCGAATGCGGCATCTCGACGATGGTGGTGACGCCGTGCGCCGCCGCACCGCGCGTGCCTTCGCGCAGCTCTTGCTCGGGGAAATCGTGCGAGCCGGTGAAATGGGTATGCACATCAATCGCGCCGGGCACGATGATCAAACCACGCGCATCGATCACCTCGTCAACGCCGTCGGTAAGCGCGCCGGGCGTCATCAGGCCGCTGATTTTGCCGTTTTCCAGTAACAGATCGGCAGGTGCCGCGCCGTTTTCGCCGACCACCAAACCATTAATAATTAGCTGTTTCATTGCTCTGCTCCTGCCTGCGTCACCAGCGACGCGTACGGCACCGGCTGTGACGGATCGAGCCAGCCGATAGCACTTAACAGCTGGCTGAAATGCGCAAATTCGGCGCGCGGAATCACGCCATCTGGCGCAAAGACGCCGGCCTGTTGATAAGCCGCGAGGCCGCGCATCAGCGCCTCGCGCGGATAATCGGGGTAAAACGCCTGCACCTGTTGCGCCAGTTCAGTGGCGTCATGGTTGGCGATCCACGTCAGCGCCTGCGCAATGGCGCGGGAGAAGGCGGCGAAGGCAACTGCTTTCTCCTGCAGCACATCGGCGCGTGCGATGTAGGCGCTCCACGGTACGTGGCCGCACAAGCTGGCGAGGCTGCTGATGCTGTGGAGTTGTCCGGCGGCGATGGCGGGTGCCAGCATATGCATGGCGTGCAGCGCATAATCGGCTGCACCTTGGGCCACCGCGGCGAAATCCCGCGCCTGATCGCCGCTGCCTGCGATCAGCTCAACGTCATCCTGCAAACCGTGACGCGCCAGCAGCCAGCGGAACGTCAGCGTCGCGGTTCCGACATTGCCGACATCCAGCACACGTTTGCCGCGCAGATCGCTGAGCTGGAAATCTGGCTGCACCCGCGCCGCCGCGAGAAACCACGGATTGGCCGCAACCGAGGCGCAGAAACACTGCAACTCCGCGCCGTGCTGCTGAAAATGCTTCATCACCACCATCGGGCCGCCGAGGGTGAGATCGGCGTCGCGATTCAGCACTGCGGGAACCTGGCCGCCTTGTACCGTGTGTCCGCCCGATTCGCTGGTGGTGAAGATCACCTGCAGCTGCTGCGCGACAAACAGGCCAAGGCTTTGCGCCAGATAGTGCGCGCAGTAGTAGATGCGCGATTCGCTGGCATCGCCTTGATTGAAAATCAGTGTCTGCATTGCCACGTACCTCTTTAAATCGAGTTTTAATGCATTATTCGGTCGCCATGAATGGCGACCCTACAAAAGGTGTGCACTTACTGCGGAATTGCGGTGATGAAACTGCCGTTAAGTGCCGCCATATCGCTGACGCCGCACCAGTGACTAATGGCCGTAACTTCATTGATCCAGCCGGAAAGCAGATCGAACACCGCGCTCTCGCCGCCCGCCACTAACGCGCTAATGATCGGTCGCACGCTGAGCGACAGCGACGCGCCAAGACAGCGCGCCACCACCGCATCGCTGCCGCAGCGTACGCCGCCATCCAGCAGCAGCGGCAGCCGCGTCACCGCCTGCAAATCGGGCAGCTGATCGACCGGCGTAGCCCAGCGTGCGCTCTGGCGCAGGCCAATGTTCGAGGCAATCAAACCGCTGACGCCGTGCTGCGCGGCCTGCGCCGCATCGTCATGATGCAGAATGCCTTTCAGCCACAGCGGAAGCTGGCGATCGGCGCAGTGCGCCGCCACCTCATCAATCTCCTGCCAGCGCCACACCGGAAAAGCGGGCAGCGGCGCAACGCCCGGTTGCGTGCCGCCGATGGTGTGCCAGCCGCGCTGTTTCAGGGCATCGCCGATAGAGAAGCCGCCGGGCTGTAATCCGGCCACCGGATGCACCGGCGCCAGCACCGTCAGCACGATATTTTTGAATCCGGCCTGCGCGGCCTGGTCGATTAAGGCTTTGATGCGGCCGACATCGCCCGCCGCACGCAGTTGCAGCCAGCAGCGATCGTACTCGGCGCCAATCTGCTCCAGCGGCGTGACGGTCTCTTCGGAGATCACCAGCGGCAGTTGCAGACGTTTGCAGGCGCGCGCAATCGGCAGCACACCTTCTTCGTGGAAAATACGGTCACCGGCAAACGCGCCGACACCAATCGGCGCGGACCAATTTTGCTGATGCAAGGAAATCTGCGTGTCGATGCTTTCATTGCCCTGCAGCACGCGCGGTAACAGACGAAAGCGGCGCAGCGCCTGCTGATTGGCATCGGGTTCGTTACCCAGCGCATCGGCAGGTTGGCCCTGCATATAGCGGAACAGCGCATCGCCGAGGCGCTCGCGCGCCGTGAGTTCAAAGCGCGTTGGCATGTTGCGCCTCCGCAGCATTTTCATGTTCAAGGAAGGTGGCAAAAGCCGGCGTTTGCGGATTTTGCAGTATCGTCGGCGGGCCTTCTTCTATCAGCGCGCCGTCCTGCAGGAACACCACGCGATCGGCGACGCCCGCCGCAAACGCGATGTCGTGGGTGCTGATGATCATGGTGATGCCGGTTTGCGCCAGGCTGCGCATGGTTTGGTTCACTTCGCGCACCAGTTCGGGATCCAGCGCGGAAGTCGGCTCATCAAACAGCAGGATTTGCGGTTCTGCCGCCAAAGCACGCGCAATGCCGACGCGCTGCTTCTGTCCGCCAGAAAGTTCATGCGGCAGCGAGGCGGCGAAATCACCGAGTCCTACCATTTTCAACGCGCGCATCGCTTTGCCGCGCGCGATTTCCGGCTGGGCGCCCTGCACGCGCAGCAAAATACTCATGACGTTTTCCAGTGCGGTGAGGTGATCGAACAACGCGAAGTGCTGGAAAACGATGCCAATGCCCGACTTAGCGCGGTTCACCGGCAGATGACGCTGCGCCAGCGCGCGACCGTTTTCGTCGCTGCCCATGAAGTGGCCTTCGGTTTGAATGGTGCCGCTGCTGCGTGGCGTCAGCGCCAGAATCGATTTCAGCAGCGTACTTTTGCCCGAACCGGAGCGACCGAGCAGCACCACTACTTCGCCGCGACGTACGGTTAACGACAGCGATTTCAGTACCGCTTTACCGGCATACTCGACGCACAGCTGATCCACTTCCAGCACCGGCGCGGCGGTTTGCGTATCCCAGCGTCGTTTTGGTAGCTGCATCGGCATCACTTCCGCTTCCGGCGGCAGTTTCGCCAGGCGCGCGCGTGCCCGACGTGCACGTTCATCAAGGTTATAGAATTTCTCCAGCCACCACTGACCGCCCGCCAGCAGCGTGGAAAGAATCAGATAGATGCCGCCCGACGCGACCAGCACCGGAATAAACAGGAAGTTTTGCGACACGATCGCCTGGCCGCGCATCGTCAGCTCGTTGACGCCCACCACCGAAGCCAGCGAGGTGGATTTCAGCAGTCCGACAGTTTCATTGCCCATGGTGGGCAGAATGGCGCGCAGCGCCTGCGGGATCACGACGTGAATCATCTCTTTGCTGCGCGAATAACCGAATGCCTGCGCCGCCATGCTCTGATCGCGATCGGCCGCCATAATGCCGCCGCGAATGATTTCGGCGCAGAAGGCGGTTTCGTTGATCATCAGGGCGACAAGGGCGCTGGTGAACGGACTCAATCGCAGGCCAAATTCCGGCAGCACGTTGTACAGCAGAATCAGCTGCAGCAGCACCGGCGTGCCGCGCAGCGTATAGATGTAAATTTTTACCGGCACGCGAATAAACCAGTGCTTTGAGCTGCTGGCTAACGCCAGGAAAAAGCCAATCAAAATGCCACCGGCCAGCGCGCCCACCAACAGCTGCACGGCGATGACGGCGCCTTCCCACAGATACGGGAAGGTCAGATACTTTAGAAAATCATCCAAGGCGTTATCCTCCTCAACGCCTCGATGGAGTCACCGAGGCGGCTGAGTTTATGCATTAACCACGCGCAACAACCGGACGCTCAGCAGCACTGCCCTGGCCCCAGTAATCCAGCAGTTTTTTCTGTGCGCCGCTTTCCTGAATCACCTTCATCGCATCCAGCACCGCGCCGCGCAGCGTGGCGTTGTCTTTAGCAATCGGGAAACCGACCATGATTGGCAGATCAACGGTGAAGCCGCTTTCCAGCGTTTTGTCGGCTTTGGCAATGGCAACCGCCGAACCGGCTTCGGTCAGGTAGACGTCAGCACGGCCGCTTTTCACTGCCTGAATGCTGTTGTCGGTGTTCTGCACCATCAGCATGCTGACTTCGGGCTTACCGGCGGCGCTGCATTTGGCGCTTTGTTCCGGCACCAGTTTGTTGGCTTCGTAGGAACCCGCTGCGGCGGCGACGGTTTTGCCACACAGATCATCGACGCTGTTGATTTTCTTCGGGTTGCCTTGCGCCAGCACTGAGCCATCCTGCACCTGCATCGAGGCGACGAAGGCGATCTGCTTCATGCGTTCTTCGGTGACGTACAGCATCGGGCCGATATCGGCGCGTCCGCTGGAGATCGAGGTGAGCAGCACGTTGAATGAGCCGCTTTGGTAGCTGTGTTTCGCGCCGAGGCAGCTGCTGATGCGCTCGAACAGTGAGGGGTCGAGACCTTCAATGATGCTGGGATCTTTTTCCGATGGCGCTTCAAAGCCTTTGGTGTAGCCGCCAAGGCCAACCACCAGATCTTTGCCTTTCAGCGACGGATATTTGCTTTGCAGTGTTTTGCACTGCGCCATCGCCGCGAAGTCGCTGGCGGTTGGCGTGATGGGATCGGTGCTGGCTGCGTGGGCGCTGGAAAGGCCCGCCAGTAAGCTGCCGCTGAGACCAGAGATTAATAAAGCAGTGCGTGCAAATTTCATAATAAGGTTCCCCTGATGCTGGTGAATGAGAAAGCGATGACCTTGTGATTTATGAACGTCTTTGGTGTTGGGGTGCTGCTTGTCCCTCACCCCAGCCCTCTCCCGCAAGCGGGAGAGGGGGCCGATAGTGCGGGCTGGAAATCTATTCATCCCTTCTCCCATTTATGGGAGAAGGTTAGGGTGAGGGGAAAAGCGCACCCTTAATAACCTCGTGCCGGATCAACCTGATTACGCAGCGGTTGTCCGTGGCGGAAGCGCGCCAGGTTATCGATAAACACGTCAAGGCAACCGGCGAGGTAGGCGCTGTGATCGTCGAGGCTGCAGTGCGGCGTCATCACCACGCCGGGCGTGTGCCACAGCGGATCGTCGGCCGGTAGCGGCTCTTGCGGATAGACATCCAGCACCGCGCCGGCCAGTTCGCCTGCGTTGAGTTTTTCGCGCATCGCGCTGTAATCGAACACATCGGCGCGGCCAACAATCACGATGCCAGCGCGTGCGGGCAGCAGATCGAGACGGCGGCGATCGAACAGATTGTGGGTATGTGGCGTCAGCGGCAGCGTCGACACCACCACATCCACCTGCGGCAACACCTCGTCTAGCGCATCAATACGGATGCAACGCGCCACGTTGGCATCGCACTGGCCGCTGCGCGTCACGCCAATCACGCGATAGCCTTGCGCCGTCAGCAGAGTTGCCGCTGCAGCGCCAATGCCGCCAACGCCCAGCAGCAGCACGGTTTTGCCGCGTGCGCAGCCGCCAAAAGTCGGACGCCACACACGCTGCGCCTGATCCTGCAGAAAACCGGGAATGCCGAAGTTGAACATCAGCGCCGCCATCAAAATAAACTCGGCACTTTTATCGCCGTGCACGCCAGAAGCATTGGTGAGCGTCACGCCCGGCGGCCAGTGCGCCAGCCACTGCTCAACGCCAGCGGACATCACCTGCACCCAGCCCAGACGCGGCGTGCTGAACTGATCGAGCGCCAGCTTGCGGCCGCTCCACAGAATGTCGCAGCGGGCGAGGAAGTCGGCGGTGTGTGCCGGGTCGCTGTTTTCGCTCAACGTGAAGTGGCTGCGCAACGGCGGATGCGCGTCGAGCTGCAGTTGCAGCTGCTCGACAGAGAGATGGAGTGCGCGCGGTGCGCTGGCGTCGTTCTCGATATGAATATGCATCAGCGCATCGCCGTCACTTCCATCTCGACCAGCAGGTCTGGATGGTTGAGTTGAATGCCCACGGTGGCGCGCGCCGGGAAGGGGAATTGGAAGAATTCACTGTAAGCGGCATTCATCGCGCTAAACGTGCTGAGATCGGTCAGGTAAATAGTGACGCGGACTACGTTGTCGAAGGTCATGTTCGCTTCGCTCAGCAGATCGCCGACGTTTTTCAGCACCTGGCGCGTCTGGCTGGCGATGTCGATGCCCTTAATCTCGCCGCTGTAGGGATCAATCGCCACCTGGCCGGAAATGAACAACATCGGTTCGTGTAGCACGGCGGCGGAGAGCGGCGCAGGCCCCATTGGGCGGTCGCTGGCGTTCATTTCGGGATAACTCAACGCAATCTTCATGGTGAAATCTCAAGCAAAACTGTTTCACCGCAATTTCGTATACGATTATACGAGTGTCAATGCGCAATTTTTAACCATCAGGTCAAAAAGGTGATGTAGGTCACGTAATAGGATTTGCTGATATATCAATCAATATTATGATATTTAAGCTTTTAATGAGGTTTCTATGGCGAATACTAGCGCTGAGTGTGAATCGTATACGATTTTCTTATTGTTCTGTTTTTGCCCGCTAAACCTTGCCGCAATCGCCTGCGCGCTGGCCTGGATTTCCGGCTGCACAATCCGCGGTCAAAGGGTATACTGGCGCACTCTTTTTTTAACCGATCCGTATCGCGTGCGAATTCAACATGCAAAAGTTTGATACCAAGACCTTTCAGGGCCTGATCCTGACCTTGCAGGATTACTGGGCGCGTCAAGGCTGCACCATTGTCCAACCGTTGGACATGGAAGTGGGCGCCGGCACCTCACACCCGATGACCTGTCTGCGTGCCTTAGGCCCAGAGCCGATGGCGACCGCTTACGTGCAGCCATCTCGTCGTCCGACCGATGGACGTTACGGTGAAAACCCGAACCGTTTACAGCACTATTACCAGTTCCAGGTGGTGATTAAGCCCAACCCGGACAACCTTCAGGAGCTGTACCTTGGGTCGCTGAAAGAGCTGGGTATGGATCCCACCATCCACGACATTCGCTTTGTCGAAGACAACTGGGAAAACCCAACGCTGGGCGCGTGGGGACTCGGTTGGGAAGTGTGGCTGAACGGCATGGAAGTGACGCAGTTCACTTACTTCCAGCAGGTTGGCGGCCTGGAGTGTAAGCCGGTAACCGGCGAGATCACTTACGGCTTAGAGCGCCTGGCGATGTACATTCAGGGCGTAGACAGCGTTTACGATCTGGTGTGGAGCGACGGTCCGTTCGGTAAAACCACTTACGGCGAAGTGTTCCATCAGAACGAAGTGGAGCAGTCGACCTACAACTTCGAATACGCTGACGTCGACTTCCTTTTCACCTGCTTCGAGCAGTATGAGAAAGAAGCGCAGCAGCTGCTGGCGCTGGAAAAACCGCTGCCGCTGCCGGCTTACGAGCGCATTCTGAAAGCGGCGCACAGCTTTAACCTGCTGGACGCCCGCAAAGCGATTTCGGTTACCGAACGCCAGCGCTATATCCTGCGTATCCGCACCCTGACGAAAGCCGTGGCGGAAGCCTATTATGCGTCCCGTGAGGCGCTTGGCTTCCCGATGTGCAATAAAAACAAGTAAGAGGCAGCCATGACCGATAAAACTTTCCTGGTGGAAATTGGCACCGAAGAGTTGCCTCCGAAAGCGCTGCGCAGCCTGGCAGAAGCCTTTGCTGCGCACTTCACCGCTGAACTCGATAGCGCCGGTCTGGCGCATGGCGAAGTGAGCTGGTTTGCTGCTCCGCGTCGTCTGGCGCTGAAAGTGGCCCAGCTGGCTGCCGCGCAGCCGGATCGCGAAGTTGAAAAACGTGGTCCGGCTATCGCCGCCGCGTTTGATGCCGATGGTAACGCCACCAAAGCGGCCGAAGGTTGGGCGCGTGGTAACGGCATCACCGTGGCGCAGGCTGAACGTCTGAGCACGGATAAAGGTGAATGGCTGGTGCATCGCGCTGCGATCACCGGCGAAAGCGCGCAGGCGCTGCTGCCCGCGATGGTTGCCACCGCGCTGAGCAAGCTGCCGATTCCTAAGCTGATGCGCTGGGGCGCGAGCGACGTGCAGTTTGTGCGTCCGGTGCACACCGTTACGCTGCTGCTGGGTGACGAGCTGATCCCCGCGAAGATTCTGGGCATTCAGTCCGATCGCGTGATTCGCGGCCATCGCTTTATGGGCGAGCCAGAATTCACCATCGACAACGCCGATCAGTATCCGCAGCTGCTGCTGGAGCGCGGTAAAGTGGTGGCGGATTATGCGGCGCGTAAAGCCAAAATCAAAGCGGACGCGGAAGCGGCGGCACAGAAGATTGGCGGCATCGCCGATCTGAGCGAAAGCCTGCTGGAAGAAGTGACCTCGCTGGTGGAGTGGCCGGTGGTGCTGACGGCAAAATTCGAAGAGAAGTTCCTCGCGGTGCCAGCTGAAGCGCTGGTTTACACCATGAAAGGTGACCAGAAGTACTTCCCGGTGTACGACGCGGCGGGCAAACTGCTGCCGAATTTCATCTTCGTCACCAACATCGAATCCAAAGATCCTCAGCAGATTATTTCCGGTAACGAGAAGGTGGTGCGCCCGCGTCTGGCGGATGCCGAGTTCTTCTTCAACACCGACCGCAAAAAGCGTCTGGAAGATAATCTGCCGCGTCTGGAAACCGTGTTGTTCCAGAAAGAGCTGGGCACGCTGCGTGATAAAACAGACCGCATTCAGGCGTTGGCTGGCTGGATTGCCGCGCAGATTGGTGCCGATGTAAATCACGCTACGCGTGCGGGTTTGCTGTCGAAGTGCGACCTGATGACCAACATGGTCTTCGAGTTCACCGACACGCAGGGCGTGATGGGCATGCACTACGCGCGCCACGATGGCGAAGCGGAAGATGTGGCTGTGGCGCTGAACGAGCAGTATCAGCCGCGCTTTGCCGGTGATGATTTGCCGTCAAATCCGGTGGCCTGTGCCGTGGCGATTGCTGACAAAATGGACACCCTCGCGGGTATCTTCGGCATCGGTCAGCATCCGAAAGGCGACAAAGATCCGTTCGCACTGCGGCGTGCCGCGCTAGGCGTGCTGCGCATCATCGTTGAGAAAAACCTGCCGCTCGATCTGCAAACGCTGACCGAAGAAGCGGTGCGCCTGTACGGCAGCAAGCTGAGCAACGCCAAGGTTATCGATGAAGTGATCGACTTTATGCTGGGCCGTTTCCGTACCTGGTATCAGGAAGAGGGCCACAGCGTTGACACCATTCAGGCGGTGCTGGCGCGTCGTCCAACTCGTCCGGCTGATTTCGATGCGCGCATGAAGGCGGTTTCGCACTTCCGTACGCTGGAAGCGGCAGCCACGCTGGCCGCCGCCAACAAACGTGTGTCGAACATCCTGGCGAAATCGACCGAAACCCTGAACGACAGCGTGCAGGCTTCCCTGCTGAAAGAGAACGAAGAGATCCAGCTGGCGACCTTCGTGACCGCGCTGGGCGATAAGCTGCAGCCGTACTTTGCAGAAGGTCGCTATCAGGATGCGCTGGTTGAACTGGCGCAGCTGCGTGAAGCGGTAGATAACTTCTTCGATAAAGTGATGGTGAACGCCGACGATCAGGCGGTGCGTATTAACCGTTTGACGCTGCTGGCACAGCTGCGTCAGCTGTTCCTGCAGGTGGCGGATATTTCGCTGCTGCAGTAGTTTGCGTGGTCGCCATCAATGGCGACGCTACGAAACAAAGGGGACGAGAAATCGTCCTTTTTTGTTTTAGAACCATTGTGGATTTGTAATGTGAGATATTGCGTCCTGAGAATGATGCAAAATACGCAGGACTAAAACCTTATCCGGCTCGGTTCGATAAAAAATCACATGCTCACGATGCGGCAGTGCAAAAACGCGCTCTCCTAAATCAATACGCCTGCGACCTAACTCATGTTCAGATAATTGGTTGAAACGTTGATAAATTTTATGCGTATACAGTTCAGCCTTTTTAAGACCAAAGTTGCCATATCCATATAACCAGATTGCCGCCAGATCGGTTTCAGCTTCCGGCATTATCCTTATCGTCCTTTTCATCTATGCCTACCCTGGCTCTCATTTTTTTGAGAAAAACATCTATATCAAATTCGACAGGATCTCCGCTATCTAAGCCCTCCTGAATCAACTGCTTTAACTTTTCAAGTTTGGCCGACGCCTGCTTCTCCCGCAGCAAGCGCAGCGAGTCGCGCACCACTTCGCTTTGCGTACGGTAGTCGCCGGACTCAACCAGAGATTCAACAAACTCGCGCAGTTCATCGCCTAAATCGATCGTCATGGTACGTGCCATCATCGCCATCCAATGTAAGAGTATTTCTTACATTCTGGCACTTTTTTGCACAACAGGGAATGTGCGTTGCAGCGCAGTTACAAGCTGAACTGCGAGGCAACGCGAGAGATTTTATGCAGATGAGGAGGGAAACAGGCGGTCGTCGCGCAGCAGATGATCGTTACCACGGCGGCGGGTGAAGCCGCTGCGGTCGAAGAATTCCAGAATCTGTATCGCCACTTTGCGCCCGGTGCCGAGCTGGTTGCGGAAGTCGGCGGCGCTGGTGCTGCCATCTTGCGCGGCACGGCTCCGAATCAGATCGGCGAAGATCTGGATCTGGTCGCTGCGATAGTAGCGATCGCGCACGATCGCGGTGATATGTCCGAGCCGCGCAGCAGTGAGCAGCAGCGAGCGAATCGCCTGTTCATCCTGCTGCAGCACCAGCGCGATATCGCGCACCCACAGCGGCTGATCGCCAAACAGCGGGCCGACCTGCTGCCAAAGTGCTTCTTCCTGCGGATTAAAGCGCGGTTCGAAATCGGGCAGATGCAGCCAGCCTTGTCGCTGTTGCAACTGACCTTGCGCCAGCAGCTGATCAATCAGCGCTAACACCCATTCCGCAGGCTGATGCGGCATTGCCACACGACGCAAACGATCGTGGCCGATGCCCGGCACCTCAGGATGCTGCTGATGAAAATGCGCCAGCGATTCCAGCAGCTTTTGCCGCCATTGTGCTGCCTGCGCGGCACTCATCAGCGCGCTATCGAGCTGCACCGGCGCTGCATGCTCGATCAGTGCATCCAGAGCGGGCTCGGTAAGCTGGCGCGCCCACGCCAGCTCACGCAATTCTGTCGGTTGATACGCCAGATGCGCCTGCAGGCTGGCGTCATCATCTTGTGCTGCAGCCAACTGCTGCAGCCAGGCAAGATACTCCGCCTGACGTTTGCCGCGCTTTTTACTGTTGAGCAGCAGCACGCGCGCGCCGCCCAGCGTTTGCTGTGCGTTGCTGTCGCGAATAATCAGCCGATCGTTCTCTGCCAGCCACAGCGGTTGGTTCAGCACCACTTCCGCAACATCATCCGCCAGCAGCGTAATGCGTCCGGTGACGTGGCTGGCGGCGTGGTGGATATGAATCGGTTGCGACGCGCTTTTCAGCGGCTGCAGCAAGTGCAGCGCCACGGTTAAGCGCGTGGTGCCTTCCGCTTTGGCCTGTGACAGCAGCCAGTCGCCGCGCGCGATCTGTGCTTTTTCCACATCGCCGACGATATTCAACGCGATACGCTCACCGGCCTGCGCGCGCGGCACCGATTGGTTCTGCGCATGCAGCGCGCGCACGCGCAGCGGCAGATTCCGGCTGCTAAGCCAAAGGGTATCGCCGACGTTCACTTCGCCCGACAGCGCGGTGCCGGTAACCACCAATCCGCTGCCTTTTAGCGTGAAGGCGCGATCGATAGCGAGGCGGAAACGGTAACGAGAGTCGAAGGCCGGTTCCGCCAGCGTGCTGAGATGCTGGCGCAGCGCGTCGATGCCTTGCTGCGTGTGGCTGCTGGTGACAAATTGCGGCACCGCCGGCCAGCCGAGTTGTTGCGTGAGCTGCGCCACCTGCAGCTGGACTTCCGCGATACGCGCTTCATCCACGCGATCGGCTTTGGTCAGCGCCACGCTGAGCGGCGGCTGTCCGGCAAGGCTCAGCAACTGCAGATGTTCGCGGGTTTGCGGCATCACGCCATCGTCGCAGGCCACCACCAGCAGCGCATGATGAATGCCGCCAATGCCCGCCAGCATATTGGCGAGAAATTTCTCGTGGCCCGGCACATCAATAAAGCCGAGCACGCGACCATCCGGCTGCGGCCAGTACGCGTAGCCGAGATCGATGGTCATGCCGCGCCGTTTCTCTTCCGGCAGGCGATCGGCATCCACCCCGGTTAATGCCTGTAGCAGCGCGGTTTTGCCGTGATCGACGTGTCCAGCGGTGGCAATAATCATGACGCTAAGGCCTGAATCAGCGCGCTTTCATCATCCAGGCAGCGCAAATCCAGCCACAGTTTGCCTTCCTGAATGCGGCCAATCACCGGGCGCGCTAAGCTGCGCCAGCGCTGTGACAAACTGGCGAGCTGGCCGCCGCGGCCATCGCGTGGCGTGAAGGTGATCGCGAAACTGGGAATGCGCTCAACCGGTAGCGATCCGCTGCCGATTTGGGATGAACAGGACGCGATCGCCAGCGAAAAATCATCTCCATATATCTGCTGTAACGCGGGCAGCAATCGTTCGGCCTGTTGCTGAATATCCTGCGATGAACGGGTGAGCAGCCGCAGCGTCGGCAGGGCTTCACGCAGCGTTTCCGGCTGACGATAGAGCTGCAGCGTGGCTTCCAGCGCCGCGAGCGTCATTTTGTCGACGCGCAGCGCGCGTTTCAGCGGATGCGACTGGAGTTGATCAATCAGCGCCTGCTTGCCGACGATAATCCCCGCCTGCGGACCGCCGAGCAGTTTGTCGCCGGAGAAACTCACCAGACTGACGCCTGCAGCAATCAGCTGCTGCGGCATCGGTTCAGCTGGCAGACCAAATTCGGTCATATCGATCAGCGAACCGCTGCCCAGATCGGTGATTACCGGCAATTGGTAAGCGTCACCCAGCTCAACCAGCTCTGCTTCCGTCACCGCATGGGTAAAGCCCTGAATCTGATAATTGCTGGTGTGCACCTTCATCAGCAGGCCGCTGTGTTCCGCGATGGCGGCGCGATAATCTTTCAGGTGCGTGCGGTTGGTGGTGCCGACTTCCACCAGTTTGCAACCCGCCTGGCGCATCACGTCAGGAATGCGGAAGGCGCCGCCAATTTCCACCAGCTCGCCGCGCGAAACAATCACTTCGCGCCCCGGCGCTAAAGCGGCCAGCATCAGTAATACGGCGGCGGCATTGTTGTTGACGATACACGCGGCTTCCGCGCCGGTTAATTCGCACAGCAGCGAGCTAACCGCACGATCGCGGTGGCCGCGCGCCGCATCATCCAGCGCGTATTCCAGCGTGACCGGCTGACGCAAGCAGTTCACTACCGCGTCGATGGCGCGATCGCTCAGCTGTGCGCGGCCAAGATTGGTGTGCAGCACGGTGCCGGTGAGATTGAACACCGGACGCAGCGCACTTTGCTGTTGCTGCTGACTGCGGCGCAGCGCTTCATCCGGCCAGTTCAGGTGCCACTCTGGCAAGGTTTGGTGCTGCTGAATGTGGTCGCGCGCTTCCTGCTGCATGCTGCGCAGCTGGCGCGTGGCGAAGGCGGTTCCGTGATCAGCAAGCAGCGGCTGCAGCGCGGGATCGCGCAGCAGGCTGTCGATAGCAGGTAATTGACTGTACAGGGTTTTCATCGGGTGACTTACAGAGAGGGCGGAACGGTGCGGGCAAAGCTTTCGCGCGCAAACAGGTTTTCGGCCAGCTTCACCAGCGCCGGGCGATTCACGCACCAGTTTGGCAGCACGCGGCGAAAGTTGAGGTAACCAATCATGCAGCCGGTGGCGATATCGGCCAGATTGAGCGTGCCACTATTGAGACATTCGCCCTGGGCGGCGGCGGTTTCTAGCGCATCGAGGCCGCGCTGAATTTTGTCACGGTTGCGCAGCAGCACCTCTTCAGATTGCTGATCGCCGGGACGCATCTGCTCGCGCACAATCATCACCGCCGCATCGTTAATGCCGTCGGCCAGTTTTTCCAGCTGGCGGATTTGCAACGCGTGCAGCGCATCAGCGGGCAACAGCGCAGGCGCCTCGCCGCGCAGTTCAATGACCTGCGCGATGATCGAAGAGTCGAACCAGGTGAGTTGATTGTCATCAATCAGCGCCGGCACTTTGCCCAGCGGATTGTAGTGCGGTACATCGCTGTCATCGATCCACGGAGAGTGATTAACGAATTCGAAAACCAGGCCTTTTTCCAGCAATATCACTGATATTTTGCGTACAAAAGGGCTGGTGTAGCTGCCAATCAGTTTCATCGTGCGCCTCCGTGTTGAATGAAAATACGTGATAACAAACCGCACATATCCGTAGCGGCGCGATTTATCGCGCATTATGCCAGCAATGAAAATGCGCGATAAATCGCGCCGCTACGGACCGCAGAAACATTGGAAAAGTTAATCGCCGGGGAACATAAACGGATTCAAACTGCTGCGCGCGAATCCTTCCTGTTCCATGCGGGCATCCAGCACCAGCGAGGCCAAATCATCGGCCACCGGCTCCACGGCGGGATCCTTCTCCTGATACAACATCTTCAGGTAGGTGCCGCAATCGCCACAGCTCTCTGCTTTTACCGCCGCTTTTTCGCTGTCCAGCGACCAGTAATGCAAATCGCCGGTTTGTTCACAGTTCGAGCACTTGCTGCGCACCACATACCATTCGCTTTCACACAGATTGCAGTGCAGATAGCGCAGTCCTTGCTGGCCCACGCTCATGTGCACCACGCTGGTGACCGGCACGCTGGCGCATACCGGGCAGAACTGGCGATGCTCACCGTATTCGGCACGCGCTTTGCCGGGAATTAATGCCGCCATCTGCGCCCAGTAAATCGACAACGCTGCCCAGATGAACGGCGATTTGTCGCTGCTCACCTGCGCGAAATCGCCTTCCAGCAGCGCATGCGCCAGATTTTCCAGTTCGGTAGTGGAGGACTTTTCCAGATTCTCCAGCACCGCCAGCGCCTGGCCGCTCATCTCCGGCTTCAGCTCGGCGATCAGCGAATGCAGCAAACGTTGCCAGTGCGCATCGCGCGGATAGGTGTGGATATCGAGCGGCGGTTTGCCCTGCTCGGCGCTCTGCGTCAGCCGCTGCTGCAGGTCGATCTGCAGCGGATGGTCATACAGCACGATCTCCTGCGCCTCGGCGATCACCGCGGCAAAGCGCAGGTAATCACCCAGCGGATTCTTCGCGGCCAGGTCGCGCAAACGTGCCGCACGGCGGCTATACAGATTTTTCAGCCGGGGGAAAAGTAACGGCGGAACTTGCTCCGCCGTGTGCTTTTCGCTTTTCTCCAGCTGGTCCTGCGGGATGATGCGAATACTCATCAGGGACGTTTTTCCTGTTGTGTTTGGCGTTGGCGCTGCTCGCGATACCAGCGTGGATGATGTTTCTTCGCCCACGCGGCCGGAACCCAGCCCTCAACCATGGCGGTAATGGTGCCTTTTACCCACAAGGCGGCGTAAATGTGCACCATAATCACCATGATCAGCGCCACAGCTGAGACCGAATGCACCACTAGCGCGATGCGAATCAGCGGAATAGTAAAGGCACCGGCAAAGTACGGGCGCCAGATAACAATTCCGCTCACCAGCAGCAAGACTAAGCTGATGATAGCAGCCCAGAACACACACTTCTGCCCGAAGTTGTATTTGCCGGTATCGCCGACCTCTTCGTTTTGCACGATTTTGTGGATATTTTTCGCCCAAATCAGGTCTTCGCGATTGATCAGGTTATGTTTCCAATAGCGTAAGAACATGATGATAAAGGCGGCAAACATCACCGTGCCAATAAAGGGATGCAGGATACGCGCCAACTGCGGCGTGCCGAGCACGTGCATCAGCCAGTTAAACGACGGGAAAAAGAAACCCAGTCCGCTCAGCGCGGCGAGCACAAAACAGAACGCCACAATCCAGTGATTGATGCGTTCCGGTGCGCTGTAGCGCACCAGACGATCGCGTTTTTTCATTATTCGCGCTCCTCTTTTTCGTGCAGGTTCTCGTCCTCATCCTCTTCCACGCGGTTCGGCCCTACGCCGACGTAGTGGAACACCGACGCGGCAAAGGTGGCGGCAAAACCGATCGCCGCCAGCGGTTTCCAGATCCCTTTCCAAAAGGTTACCGCCGGGCTGATGCTCGGATTATCCGGCAAACCGTGATAGAGCTGCGGTTTGTTGGCGTGGTGCAGCACGTACATCACGTGCGTGCCGCCGACGCCTTCCGGATCGTACAAGCCGGCGTTGGCATAGCCGCGCGTGTTGAGCTCGGCCACGCGTTCACCCGCCAGCGCCTGCATATCGCTTTTGCTGCCGAAGTGAATCGCGCCGGTTGGGCAGGTTTTCACGCACGCCGGTTCCTGACCGACATTGACACGATCGACGCACAGCGTGCACTTATACACGCGGTTGTCCTCTTTATTCAGACGCGGCACGTTGAACGGACAGCCGGCAATGCAGTAGCCGCAGCCAATGCACTGTTCCGACTGAAAATCGACGATGCCGTTGGCGTACTGAATAATCGCGCCTTCAGATGGACAAGCTTTCAGGCAGCCGGGATCGGCGCAGTGCATGCAGCCATCCTTGCGGATCAGCCACTCTAACTTGCCGTTCTCCTCCACTTCTGAGAAGCGCATCACCGTCCAGGATTTGGCGGTCAAATCGGCGGGATTGTCGTACACCCCAACGTTATGTCCCACTTCATCGCGGATATCGTTCCACTCCGAACACGCCACCTGACAGGCTTTGCAGCCGATGCAGGTGGTCACGTCGATCAGTTTCGCCACTTCCTGCTGATGGTTACGCGCCTGCGGGGCAGGCGTGAGTCCATTGGTGGCGGAGCGGCGGATAATGTCTTGAGATTGATAAGCCATATTCGTTCTCCTTACACCTTCTCGACGTTGACCAGGAACGCCTTAAATTCTGGCGTCTGCGTGTTGGCATCACCGACAAACGGCGTCAGGGTGTTGGCAATAAAGCCTTTTTTCGCCACGCCCTGATAACCCCAGTGAATCGGAATGCCGATGGTATCGACGATTTTGCCGTCGACGTTGAGTGGACGGATGCGCTTAGTGACCACCGCTTTGGCTTTGATGTAGCCGCGATTGGAGCTCACTTTCACCGTGTCGCCCTGCGCGATGCCGAGCTTGTTGGCCAGCTTCTCGCCGATTTCAATAAACTGTTCCGGCTGCGCGATGGCATTGAGCCGCGCGTGTTTGGTCCAGTAATGGAAATGCTCGGTGAGACGATAAGTGGTGCCGACATACGGGAACTGCTCCGCCTGGCCCATCGATGCCAAATCGTCCTTAAACACGCGCGCCGCCGGGTTGGATACCACGTTCGGATGCAGCGGGTTGGTGCCGATTGGCGTTTCAAACGGCTCGTAGTGTTCCGGGAACGGACCTTCGGCCATTTTGTCGAGCGCAAACAGGCGGCCGAGACCTTCCGGCTGCATGATGAACGGCCCGACATCGCTGCCTGGCGCGGCCGCACTGTAGTCCGGCACATCCATGCCGCCCCATTTGCTGCCATCCCACTTCAGGATCTGACGTTTCGGATCCCACGGATTGCCTTGCGGGTCAGCCGAGGCGCGGTTGTAGAGAATGCGGCGGTTGAGCGGCCATGCCCAGCTCCAGTTCAGCGTATTGCCTAAACCGGTGGGATCGGTGTTGTCGCGGCGCGCCATCTGGTTGCCGTCCGGCGTCCAGCTGCCGGCGAAAATCCAGCAGCCGCTGCTGGTGCTGCCGTCATCTTTCAGATGGGCAAAGGTGCTGAGCTGTTGGCCTTTTTTCACCAGCAGCGTGCCTTTGTCATCGAACACATCCGCCAGCGCTTTGCCGTTGTTCTCCATCGCCACTTCTTCCGGCGCAGGATTTTCTGGCGTCAGGTAGTTCCAGCTCATGTTCAGCACCTGCTCAGGCAGCGCACCGCCTTCACTGGCGTACATCTTGCGCAGGCGTGAATAAATGCCGGAAAGAATCTCGCCGTCATTCAGCGCTTCGCCCGGCGCATCCTGACCTTTCCAGTGCCACTGCAGCCAGCGGCCGGAGTTAACGATTGAACCGTTCTCTTCGGCGAAGCAAGTGGAGGGCAAACGGAACACTTCGGTCTGAATCTGCGACGGATCGACATCGTTAAACTCGTCGTGATTCTCCCAGAAGGTGGCGGTTTCGGTGTTGAGCGGATCGATGGTGATGAGGAACTTCAGCTTCGACAGCGACGCGATCACTTTGCGCTTGTTCGGGAACGATGCCACCGGGTTGAAGCCCTGGCACAGATAGCCGTTGACCTTGCCTTGCGACATCATCTCGAAGTACTGCAACACGTCGTAGCCTTTGTCCCACTTCGGCAACCAGTCGAAGCCCCAGCTGTTCTCTTTCTGGGCTTTGTCGCCGTAGAAGGCTTTCATCTGGCTGACAAAGAATTTCGAATAGTTGCTCCAGTAGTTCACCTGGCCTGGCAGCAGCGCTTTTGGCGTGTTGGCGGCAAGATAACTCTGCAGATCGGTTTGTTTCTCCGACGGCAAGGTCATGTAACCCGGCAAACTTTGCGACAGCAAACCGAGATCGGTCAGACCCTGAATATTCGAGTGGCCGCGCAGCGCATTGATGCCGCCGCCAATCATGCCCATGTTGCCGAGCAGCAGCTGAATCATCGCCATGGTGCGGATGTTCTGCGCACCGACCGAGTGCTGCGTCCAGCCGAGCGCATACAGGAACGAGGTGGTGCGATCGCGCGCGCTGGTTTCGCCAATCAGTTCACACACGTGCAGGAAGTCGGCTTTCGGCGTGCCGCAGATGCGTTCAACAATTTCTGGCGTGTAGCGGCTGACGTGCTGCTTCAGCAGGTTCCACACGCAGCGCGGATGCGTAAGCGTGGTGTCGCGTTTGGCGAAGCCGTCGGCGCCCAGTTCGTAGTTCCAGCTGGTTTTATCGTATTTGCGATTCTCTTCGTCGTAGCCGCTGAACAGGCCATCTTCAAAATGATAATCCTCGCGCACGATCAGGCTGGCATTGGTGTACGCCTGCACATATTCATGCTGGATTTTGTCGTTTTGCAGCAGCCACAGCAGTACGCCCGACAGGAAAGTAATGTCGGTGCCCGAACGAATCGGCGTATAGAAATCGGCTACCGATGCCGTACGCGTGAAGCGCGGATCGATAACAATCAATTTGGCTTTGTTGTGAATCTTGGCTTCCATCGCCCAGCGGAATCCCACAGGATGCGCTTCAGCGGCGTTCCCGCCCATCACAACGATCAGATTGGCATTACGGATGTCGACCCAGTGATTGGTCATCGCACCGCGACCAAATGTTGGAGCAAGACTTGCTACCGTTGGTCCGTGTCAAACGCGTGCCTGGTTGTCGACCGCTAACATGCCGAGCGATCGGGTAAATTTCTGGGTTAAGTAGCCGGTTTCGTTACTGGATGCGGAAGCACACAGCATGCCGGTGGAGAGCCAACGGTTTACCGTCACGCCCGCGGCGTTTTGCGCCACAAAGTTAGCGTCGCGATCCGCTTTCATCAGCTTCGCGATGCGATCAAAGGCATCGTCCCAGCTAATGCGCTGCCATTTATCGGAGCCAGGCGCGCGGTATTCTGGGTATTGCAGGCGACTTTCACTGTGGATGAAGTCGAGCAGGCCTGCGCCTTTCGGGCACAATGCGCCGCGACTCACCGGATGATCCGGATCCCCTTCGATGTGGAAAATGGTCTCTTTGGCGTTTTTCGCGCCGTCACCGAGGCTGTACATTAACAAGCCACAGCCGACTGAGCAGTAAGTGCAGGTGTTACGGGTTTCGCGTGCGCGCAGCAGTTTATACTGTCGCGTTTCCGCCAGCGCTACCTCTGGCGCAAAGCCAAGCAGCGCTGCCGTTGTCCCTGCCATACCGCCAGCACATACCTTGAAGAATTTCCTTCGGCTGACGTTCATGGATTATCCTTTCAACATGAATGATTTTTACTTTTGCAGTGCAGTGAATCGGGCGTCACAATAACCCGACGAATATTGCGGCAATAGCGACCTAATATTACCACTACTTTAGTAAGGTTGTTATGTGAGGCGAAAAAAGTGACAGAGAAGGGTCAGGAAAGTCACATTAATGTGAATAAGATCTCAGGTGCAGTGCAGGCGCAGGTGCGACAGCGGCGTGATATCACGCTGGCAGAACCCGACTGGCTGGCGCAGGAAGTGCCGGTTGCGCTGGTCTATAACGGCATTTCACACGTTGTGATGATGGCGACGCCCAATGATTTGGAAGCTTTTGCAGTAGGTTTCTCGCTCTCTGAAGGCATTATTGAGCGCCATGATGAAATCTTCGGCATTGATGTGGTGCCGGGTTGTAATGGTGTTGAAGTGCAGATTGAGCTCTCCAGCCGCCGCTTTATGGCGCTGAAAGAGCAGCGCCGCGCCATGGCCGGACGCACCGGCTGCGGCGTGTGTGGCGTCGAGCAACTCGATCAAATCGGTAAGCCGCTCCAGCCGCTGCCGTTTAGCCAAACCTTTGATTTAGCCAATCTGGATAAAGGCCTGGCGCAGCTGCGCGATTATCAGCCGATCGGCAATCTCACCGGCTGCACGCACGCGGCGGCGTGGATGTCACCGCAAGGCGAATTGCAGGGCGGCTACGAAGATGTGGGCCGCCATGTGGCGCTGGATAAACTGCTCGGGAATCGCAGCCAGCAGCCGTGGCAGCAGGGCGCGGTGCTGGTTTCGAGCCGCGCCAGCTATGAGATGGTGCAGAAATCCGCCATGTGCGGCGTGGAGATTCTGTTCGCGGTATCGGCGGCGACACAGCTCGCTGTTGAGGTGGCTGAACGCTGCAATTTGACGCTGGTCGGCTTCAGTAAACCGGGCCGCGCCACGGTTTACAGCCATCCGCAGCGGCTGCGTTAAACCACCTGCACCTGCGGCAGCGCCTGTTGCAGCGCCGCCAGCGCGCCGGGTTTTGCCGCGCCGCTGTCGCAGATCAGCAGATCGACTTCCGTAATCGGTGCGTAAACGGTGCGGCTTATCACGCCGAGTTTGCTGTGATCCGCCAGCAAAATGGTGCGGTTCGCCTGCTGCACCATGGCGCGGGCAATCGCCGCTTCGTGGGGATGAAAACTGCTGGCACCGTTTTTCGCATCGATGCCGACCGGCGAAAGCAGCGCCACATCGGCGCGATAACGATAAATTTCCCCGATGGTCATCTCCCCGCGCGTTTGCTGCGCGCCTGCCATCATCATGCCGCCAATCAAAATCACCTGATTATTTAGCGTCTCATGCTCTTCCGCCGCGCTCAGCGCCAGCGCGGCCTGCAGGCTGTTGGTGATGATAGTTAAACCCGACATGGTGCGCAGCTGTTCGGCCAGCATGGTGGTGGTGGTGCCGGCATCGAGGAACAGCGTTTGACCGGGCTGGAGATGTTGCGCGGCAGCAACCGCAATTGCGCGTTTCTCTTTCGCCTGCGCGTTGCGGCGCACCTGCAGCGGCGGCTCTGGCTGGCTATCGACGGCGACCAAACCGCCATGCACACGCCGCGCTAATCCCTGCGCTTCCAGCTCAATAATGTCGCGCCGCGCGGTTTCACGCGAAATGCCAAGCTCGTTAATGATGCGCTCGGTGCTGAGCTGATGTTGCGTGGTCAGCAGCGCGCGAATGCGGTGTAAGCGGGTTTCCTGCAGCATGACTTTTCCCTGTGGCGTGTTCAACCTGGGCCTAAGCTTACCTGAGTGTCATTACGCCGTCATGTGTATTTGGTTGTATTTGTGTATTTGGTTGCATTTGTCGCCAAAGCAGGCATGATATTGGCAAACGGCGATTTCGCATGCACCCCTTTCACCTTCGCAACGGGAGTTACCATGGCTACACGTTCTACCATCATGGATACCAACAGTTTTCGTGCTGAGCACGCCGACGGTCTGGACGCGGCAACCCGCAAGCTAACCGACAAGCGCAGCAAAGTGTTGGGCGAGTCGTATCGCCTTTTTTACCGCAAGCCGGTGCATTTAGTGCGCGGTGAAGGGCAATATTTGTGGGATGCCGCCGGTGATAAATATCTTGATGTGTACAACAACGTGGCGAGCATTGGTCACTGCCATCCGGCGGTGATTGAGGCGGTGAATCAGCAGATGAAGATGCTGAACACCCATACGCGCTATCTGCACGAACGCATTCTCGATTACACCGAAGAGCTGCTGGCGACCACGCCGGATGCCATTGATCGCGCCATGTACATGTGCACCGGTTCGGAAGCCAACGATTTGGCGATCCGCGTGGCGCGTGCTTTTAGCGGCGGCACCGGCATTATTGTGTCGCAGGAGGCGTATCACGGCACCAGCGATCTCACTTCAGGTGTGTCGCCCGCGCTCGGCAGCGGACAGCCGCTGGCAGCGACCACGCGTCTGGTTTCACCGCCAGATGCCTATCGTGTTGCTGCGCCGGATCTCGGTGAGTGGTTTGCTAATGAAATCCAGAAGCAGATCGACGATATGAAAGCGCACGGCATTAAGTTTGCCGGCTTCCTCGCTGACTCGATTTTCTCTTCCGATGGCGTGCTGCCAAATCCGCGCGGCTTCCTGCAGCAAGCCGTTGATGTGGTACACGCCAACGGTGGCATTTTTATTGCCGATGAAGTGCAGCCGGGCTTTGGTCGTACCGGCGACGCGTTCTGGGGTTTTGCGCGTCATGGCGTGGTGCCCGATGTGATCACCACCGGCAAACCGATGGGCAACGGCATTCCGGTTTCAGGTTTGCTGGCGAAAAGCGATGTGCTGGCGGCGTTCAGCGACGAGATTCCTTACTTCAACACCTTTGGCGGTAATCCGGTGGCGATGGCCGCCGCGCAAGCGGTGCTGACGGTAATTAAAGAAGAGGGCTTGCAGGAGCACAGCCGCGTAGTGGGCGCCAAACTGTTGAGTGAATTGCAGAAACTGATGGATCGCCACGAGTCGATCGGCGACGTGCGCGGTGCGGGTCTGTTTATTGGTTTCGAACTGGTGCAGGACCGCGCCAGCAAAACGTCGGACAAAGCGCTAGCGCTGGATTTGATTGAGAAACTGCGCGAACACCGCGTGCTGACATCAGTGGCGGGCCCTTACGGTAACGTGCTGAAACTGCGTCCGCCGTTGGCGTTCCAGGAAGCGGATATTGACTGGCTGGTGGGCGCGCTGGATAAGTCGTTGAGTGAGTTGGGGCGTTAACTGAACATTGATTGTGCACATTTTTGTAGCGGCGCGATTTATCGCGCAATAAATTGCGCCGCTACGTTATGTGCAGGTTTACGCCGCTGCGGTTTCTTCGGCGAAAATGCTCTCCATCTTCTGCCACGCCTGTGCCACATCGTCATCCAGATTAAACAAACCTGACGTGCCGACAATAAACACATCCACGCCTGATGCAGCAATCTGTCGGAAGGTGCGCGCGTTGCACGAACCATCAATTTCGGTCAGATAGTGATAACCATGCTCTTCGCGCATGGCGATCAGCTGGCGAATCTTATTCAGCGTTTGCGGAATAAATGTCTGCCCGGCGAACCCCGGATCCACTGACATCACCGTCACTTTATCCAGCAGATGCGCATATTCACGAATACTTTCCGCCGGTGTCGCCGGATTTAACACCACGCCGCAGCGACGGCCCGCGTCTTTAATCTGCGTCAGCAGGCGAAAGATTTTATTATTAGCGGTTTCCGGGTGGAAGCTAATAATATCTGCGCCCGCCTCAATGCACATCGGAATAATATCTTCCGGATGATTCACCATTAAATGCACGTCAATCGGCACATCGGTAATTTTACGCAGGTTCTCAATAAAGAATGGCGACAGCGTAATATTCTTCACGTAGCTGCCATCCATAATATCGACATGATAAAAGGCGGCGGTGCTATTCATCGCTTCAACCTGCTCGCGGAAACGCGTGAGATCCATGCACATTAAGGAGGGGGAAAATTTGGCTTGCATAACTTATTTCCTCATTACAAAAACAGCGCCCGCAGGCGCTGTTGATGACATCAATGGAAGAACGAAATAATGTGGCCGAGCACGATACCGACAATGCCGAAGTCTGCATCACCGAAGGTAGTGGAAGCGAAACCGAGGTCGCCCATCAGCGGCAGCAGAATCGCTGGCAGGAAGGAGATCAGCAATCCTTGTACAAAGGCGCCGATCACTGCGCCGCGACGTCCGCCGGTGATATTGCCGTAGACGCCAGCGGTCGCACCGCAGAAGAAGTGTGGCACCAGACCCGGAACGATGACGCTCAGACCAAACAGCGGACACAGGAACATGCTGATCAAGCCGGCGGAGAAGCTAGACAGGAAGCCGATGATCACCGCGTTCGGCGCGAACGGGAACACGGTTGGGCAATCCAGCGCCGGTTTGGCGTTGGGGACCAGCTTATCGGCGATGCCTTTAAAGGCTGGCACGATCTCGGCAATCACCATACGCACACCAGCAAGAATGATGTAGACGCCCGCAGCAAAGGTGATCGACTGAATGATGGCGAACACAATGTAGTTCTGGCCGCCACTGATGCTTTCGGTGAATTCTTTACCGGCAACCAGAACCAGCGCGATGAACAGAATCATCATGGTCAGCGAGATCGCTACCGATGAGTCGCGCAGGAAGTTGAGGGTTTTCGGCACCTTCAGCTCTTCAATCGACGGGCTGCCTTTACCGACCACTTTGCCCACTAACGCGGAGAGCAGATAGCCGGTTGAGCCAAAATGGCCGAGCGCCAGATCGTCTGAGTTAGTGATTTTGCGGGTGAACGGCTGCAGAATCGCCGGGCAAACCACCATCATGGTGCCGAGAATCAGCGAACCAATCACCACCAGCCAGAAGCCGTGAATGCCGCCTACCGACAGAATCACCGCCAGCATCGCCGACATATACAGCGTGTGGTGACCGGTCAGGAAGATGTATTTCAACGGCGTAATGCGCGCCAGCAAAATGTTCACCAGCATACCGAATACCATGATCATGGCGGTTTCGGTGCCGTAACTCTTCTGCGCCAGCGCGGCCATCGCATCGGTGTTTGGCACCACGCCCTGAATATTGAAGGAGTGCTCAAACAGCTGACTGAAGATGGTCAGCGTGGCCGCAATTAAATTGGCCCCGGCGATGAGAATAACAAAACCCATGATGGTTTTAAGCGTACCGGAAATAACATCAGAAACCGGTTTCTTTTGCAGTAATAAACCAAACAGGGAAAAAAGGCCGACAAGTATAGCGGGTGTTCCGAGAACATCCTTGATTATAAACTGCAGCATAACTTACTCCATAGTGAGTAAAGTTTTTCGGGGTAAACTGTTATTAGATATTTTCAGCCAGAATTTCTTTGATCTTTACATTATCCAGCAGGTTAGTCAGACCAACCACTTTCGCGCTGTGTCCGGCTAATTGATCGGCAATATCTTTCGCGGCTATGATTAAATCAGCCTGTTCAGATTTCGCGGAGGTTAAATCGGTGTGGCCCACTTCCGCCTCTTTGCCTAATTCCGCCACAATCTTCTTCACGTTCATTTCAACAATAAAGCTGCTACCTAAACCATTTCCACACACAATCAGGACTTTTTTCATAATAGGGTTCTCTGGTTATTTATTTTCAATGACAGCTTCAATCGCTGACAGGGTAGAAGCCGACAGCAACTGCTGCAGGCGGGATTCGTCGCTGAATACGTCCGCTAAGGCGGTGATCATCTGAATATGATCATCACCAGACATCGCACACAGCATGATGACCACATAAACCGGATCGTTTTCATCGGCCTGAAAATTCACGCCATTTTTCACATGCAGCAGCGACAGGCCGTTTTTGCGCGCGCCTTGTTCCGGGCGGGCATGCGGCATCGCCAGGCCCGGCGCCAGCACATAGTAAGGACCGAGCTCGGCATGCGAAGTGAAGATGGCATCGAGATAAGCCGGGCTGATCGCCCCAGCGGCCAGCAGCGGTTCGGCAGATAAACGCACCGCTTCCTGCCAGTCGCTAACGTGCTCTACTACCCGAATATGTTGCGGCGTTAGCCATTGAGTGAGCATCAGTAATTCCTGTTTATTCATCGATGGAGTGCAATGTAGGTTATTTTCTCAGCGGTTTTCTGTGATGATTGTCGCAAAAGTTAGCGCTAACACCGTTATTGTTAAAAAACGTGTTATCGCTAACATTTCCTTGCTGTGCGTTTGTCTTGGTTGCAAGCACCTGACATGCTCAATCATTCTGAAAAGATCGCGGGGTGAGGGATGCCCGAAACTGTGGTTTTTCACATGGCGCGTTAACAGATTTGGTTTTAAGCTGCGTCCTGGCAAAAAAGTAAACGTTATGAATAGTGCCCTTCATCATTCGAAATGCAGGAAGGCGGCAAGTGGGAGCATCCCCAGTAGCTTACTGAAGTAAGTGGCTGGGGTGATCACACGCAGCCAACGCACCTGCAGTTTGAAGTATGGAGGGCAGACATAGGAGCAGGAATGGCAGAGAAGCGACGGCGCAGTACCGGCAAAAGTACCCTGGCCGATGTTGCCCGTTTGGTGGGCGTAAGCACCATGACAGCGTCGCGCGCATTGCGCATGCCGGAGAAAGTGTCGCCTGAAATTCGCGCCAAAATCGATGCGGCGGTGATTGAGCTCTCCTATGTGCCGAACGTGCAGGCGAGCAATCTGGCATCGGCGACATCACGCCTGATCACCATGGTGGTGCCGTCGTTTGCTACGCCGGGCAGCGCGATTGTGTCGGAAGCGCTGCAGGAAGTGCTGCGGCCGCAGGGCTACAACATGATGCTGGCGG
Source organism: Pantoea sp. B9002 (assembly GCF_013385945.1). Taxonomy (NCBI): domain Bacteria; kingdom Pseudomonadati; phylum Pseudomonadota; class Gammaproteobacteria; order Enterobacterales; family Erwiniaceae; genus Pantoea; species Pantoea sp. B9002. The sequence continues at coordinate 7,427 of NZ_JACAPA010000049.1, read as the reverse complement.
AAGCCAACCATTCGGCGGCGGAAGAGAGCGAGCTGATCGAAATGCTGCTCTCCTATAATCCGGCGGCGATGGTGCATTTCAATTTTGATAACGCCGCCGAAGCGCATCGTCTGCTGAGTAATTCCGGGCTGCCAGTGATGGATATTGGCGGCGTGCATCAGGATTCGGCGGGGATCAGCATTGGTGTCGATTACGCCAAAGCGATTCGTCAGCTGGTGCAAAGTCTGGTCGAGCGCGGCTATCGCAATCTCGGTTTGCTGTGCACGCAGAGTAACAACACTATCTTCCGCCAGCTGCTGAACGGCTGGCACAGCGGCATGCTGGCGATGAATCAGGCGCCGCATCGTGTGGTGACCTCGCCGAAAATGCCCACCTTTGCCGCCGGGCACAGCTTGCTGGCGGAAATTCGCCTGACGTGGCCGGAGCTGGATGTGCTGATTTGCACCAGCGATGAAGTGGCCTGCGGCGCCATCATGGCGTGCCATGCGGCGGGGATTGCGATTCCCAGCCAGTTGGCGATTGCCAGCATTGGCGGCGGTCCGCTAGCGGCAGTGTGTTCGCCGCCGCTTACCAGCATTGTGCTGCCGTATGAAGAGATGGGGCGTACGGCGGGTAAACGTCTGCTGGCGGCGCTCAAAGGAGATGAACCGCCGGCCATCAATGAACTGCCGGTGCAGCTTAAACTGCGCGCCAGCAGCCACAAGGTGTAGCCGTGCGTGCGCACCTTTTCCCAGATTCATCAAATCCTTATCAATTCTAAGGCATTGATAACCCTTTTACGGATCATGTTTTTAACTATAATGATCCGACTGCTTACGCGGCACGCCCAGTGAGGTGGTGCTGCAAAACACTAAAATGGAGAGGAAGAACATGAGTTATTCACTGCCATCCCTGCCGTATGCGTACGACGCACTGGAACCGCACTTCGACAAGCAGACGATGGAAATCCATCACACTAAACACCACCAGGCCTACGTTAACAACGCTAACGCTGCGCTGGAAGGTACCGAATTCGCTAACCTGCCGGTAGAAGAGCTGATCACCAAACTGGATCAGCTGCCAGCAGACAAAAAAGGTCCACTGCGTAACAACGCAGGCGGCCACGCTAACCATAGCTTCTTCTGGAAAGGTCTGAAGCTGGGCACCTCGCTGCAGGGCGACCTGAAAGCCGCCATCGAAAAAGATTTCGGTAGCGTTGAAGCTTTCCAGGCGGAGTTTGAAAAAGCCGCTACCACTCGCTTCGGTTCAGGCTGGGCGTGGCTGGTGAAAAAAGGCGACAAACTGGCTGTGGTTTCAACCGCAAACCAGGATAGCCCGCTGATGGGTGAAGCCGTTGCTGGCGTTTCAGGCTTCCCGATTATCGGTCTGGACGTGTGGGAACACGCTTACTACCTGAAGTATCAGAACAAACGTCCTGATTACATCAAAGCATTCTGGAACGTTGTGAACTGGGACGAAGCTGCAGCGCGTTTCGCTTCTGCTAAGTAAGTTCAGGCTATAGCCGCAACGCACTAAACCGGTGAACTCTTCACCGGTTTTTTTTCGCCTTTTTTAAACCCTTGCTAAACGACCTGAATATTCCCGCACACGACTATTCCGCTGCGAAAGCTATTAACCTGCCGTTGATAATTTGGGGCATATAGTGGCGATAATTTGTCTCGCCAAGCCTAAATAATCATGTCTACTATCACAACTTCTGTGACGAATAATGATTCGTCAGCACCGCTTTTTTTGCCGTTAATAAGCGGAAAATTCAGACCAAATAAATTATGGAATAGCGGAAGTTTTCGCGCCAAATTTGCCTTAAGGTCGCTGGTATTTCCTGTGACTACCTTTAATTATCTGCAGCAGTTAGCGAAATTATCTGCGTTACCGCAGCTGTTAACCATGCAGGGTTTGTTGCCGGCGAAGCCACATCGTCCTTATCTACGTGCGGGATTCAGCGTGGCGCAGCGCGCACAGGCGATCATCGATCACTATACGTTGATGGATCAGTTAGACAATTCGGCGCTGCGCCAGCTGTTGCAGAGTCCGGGTGATAATTTGCTGGCCACCCTGAGCGGCAAAAATGATGAGGCGTATGTGATTCACTGCTGTCCGGGTCGCTTCGACCGTGAAGGTGAAATTACCCTGGAATTGCATTATCAAACGCAGTTAATTGCGTCGCTCTCTTTCTCAATTATTCGCGAACAGCAGAAGCGCACGTTATTAATTGGTGGATTGCAGGGACCGCGTAAACATATTTCCAACGATGTGATTCGCGATGCCACCAAAGCGGCGCACGGCGTATTCCCGAAACGTCTGCTGATGGAAGCGGTATTTAATCTGGCGGAACAGTGTGGCGTTGAAGCGATCACCGCCGTTGGCGATACCACGCACGTGTTTCGCAGCCTGCGCTACCGTCACAGCAAAGGCGATAAGTTCTTTGCCAGCTACAGCGAGTTTTGGTTGTCGTTGGGTGGCGTGGCGCGTGCCGATGAGTTATTTGCGTTGCCGTTACGCGCGGAGCGTAAAGATTTGGAAGAGATTGCCAGCAAGAAGCGCGCCGAGTATCGCCGTCGCTATGCCTTGCTGGACAGTCTGAATGAACAAGTTCATCAGGCGGCTGGCATCCTACGCGACGTTTCACACGCCGCGTAAGTAAAGATTAGAACGGCTGCTTCGCGTAGCCGGTCATCACTTTCAGTCCCATCTCACGTCCGAGCGCGGTCATTGGGTGTACCACCACCAGGCCGCGCACGCTTTTCTTGAATGCGCCCATGTTGGCTTGTTCTTTCTTGGTGATTTCGCGGCTAAAGCCCAGCTTCTGCAGCTGTTGCGCTTCTTTGCTCAGCTTCTCGGTGCGCACACCGCGCAGGCGCTCAATTTCCAGCTCCAGCTTCTCTTTTTCACGCAGCAGTTCACCGAGCTTTTCGGCATCGCCAGAGGCTAACAGCGGGGCTTCTTTGCGGTTGAGCGCATCGAGCTGATCGCTCAGGAGTTTGATCTCGGCTTTTTCTTGTTCTTTCATTGGGGGAAAACTCGTTAAGGAAAACAGGCAAAGGATACATCAAATTCAGGCAACTTTGCAGCGCATGACTTCGCGCGATAAATCGCGCCGCTACAATGCGTGCTGATTTCAGACTCAGATACATCACGCCGCACTTACCCGTAGCGGCGCGATTCATCGCGCTTGTTCATGCAAAAATTACAGCGCAGGCTTTTTGAACACCTGCTTGTGCGAAATCCGCGAAATCAGCTCGGTGAGCGACAGCACCATGGTTGAACGCACCATCTGCAGATAGCGCTGCTGCTGCATGGCGCGCAGTTGCTCGTCGTCGCGGTTGAAGTCCGGCTGCGGCGGCCAGGCGGCCACGCAATGCAGTTCGCCAAACGGGCCGAGGATCTCATCATCGGTAAAACGATAATCGCTGATGTCGTGATTCAGCTCCTCACGCAGCGCCAGCAGCAATTCACAATCTTCGTACTCATGCCGGTTGATCACGCCCAGGCCGTAAATCAGCTTGAGGCGAACCGAGAGTTCGCCCAGCGGACCATCACCCAGCAGCAGCGGTTCTACCGCGTATTTAACCGCGTAATCATCCTTGCGAAATACTTGCAGCACCAGCAGGTTAACCGCTTCGGTCAGCAGCTCAACGGCGGCGATCAGGAAGCTTCTCACCGAACGACCGGCGTTCAGGCGCTCAAGCACCCGGTTTTCAAAAGCCTGCTTCTCTTCCATCATTGCCTGCATCGTTCAGCTACCGCCAGCGGGCACGCAAGCGCGCCCGAGTTAACCACTAAAGGGCGCGCATTATGCCATAGCGTTGTAAGCGCTCACCACTGAGGTGACCACTTCGCTGTTGGCATCCAGGCCAGAAATTTCCGCCAGCGTGGCTTGCGGGCCTTTTTCTGCCAGCAGCGCGACCAGTTCCTGCGCCTGCGGATCGGCTTCGCTGCGATAGTGCATCGCGGCGGCAATGCCCTGAACCAGATTGTCGTGCGGCAGCTGATACTCCAGCGTACCCAGCGTTGGCTTGATCAGGCGATCGCCTGCGCTCAGTTTACGCAGCGGCTGACGACCAACACGCTCAACGTCATCTTTCAGGTACGGGTTTTCGAAACGGGTGAGGATTTTCTGGATGTAGGCAGCATGCTTATCGGCTTCAAAACCATAACGCTTGATCAGCACGGCACCGCTCTCCTGCATCGCGCCTTGCACTACCGCACGCACTTTTTCATCGAGAATCGCGTCACGAATGGTAGCGTGACCAGCCAACTGGCCGAGATACGCGGTGATGGCGTGACCGGTGTTGAGGGTGAACAGCTTGCGCTCAACGAATGCCATCAAATTGTCGGTCAATTCCATGCCAGGAATGTTCGGCAATTCACCTTTGAACTGGGTTTTATCAACAATCCACTCGCTGAAGGTTTCCACGGTGACTTCCAGCGGATCGGTGGTGCCCGCTTCGGACGGCGGCACGATGCGGTCTACCGCCGAATCAACGAAACCAACATGCGCTTCAACCCACGCGTGATACTGCTCTGGCAGCGCTTTCAGCACGTGCTGTTTCAGCTGGCTGGTACCGCGCACCATGTTTTCACAGGCGATGATGTTGAGTGGACGCACATTACCGCTGTCGCTGCGTTTGGCCAGACCTTTCGCGACGCCACCGGCGATGCGCTCCAGAATCTGCGGGCCAACCGCCGTGGTCACGATATCAACCTCAGCAATCAGCGTAACGATGTCATCACTGGTGCTGTTAACGGCGCTCACGCCTTTTACGATTTCGACTTTTGCCTGCTCGCCAACCACATGAACCGGATACTCATGACGGGCGTTAAGGGCATCAAGTACCACCTGATTGACGTCAGCAAACACCAGCTCGATGCCGGCATCTGCCAGTAACTTACCGATAAAACCGCGACCGATGTTACCTGCTCCAAAATGTAACGCTTTCATAAATTTGACCCATATCAAATGACGAAAGGGCGGGCAAGTCCGCCCCGGAAATGTGGGACGGGCTTACCCGCCCCAGGGAAGGTAAAACGTGGTATTACGCTTTGACGGTGCTGCCCGAGAGCAGATCCAACACGTCTTGCACGCTGGTGGTATTGGCCAGCTTCTCAATCACGCTGTCATCATCCAGCGCGTTGGTCAGGCTGGTAATCACCTGAATGTGCTCGTTATTGCGAGCGGCGATACCAATCACCAAACGCGCCACGTCTTCTGGCTCATCACCAAACTGCACGCCTGCTGGATACTGACAGAACACCACGCCGGTTTTCAGCACGCGGTCTTTCGCTTCTACGGTTCCGTGTGGCACAGCAATGGATTCACCGAGGTAAGTTGGCGTCAGCTTTTCGCGTTCCAGCATCGCTTCAACATATTCTGGCTGCACGTAGCCGCCTTTCACCAACTGCTCACCGGCAAAGCGAATCGCCTGCTCTTTGTGAGTGGCGCTCAGACCGAGGAACACGTTGTCTGCACCCAGTTTAAACAGGTGCGCGTTGCCTTCGTCGTAGCTGTCAGCCAGCGTGGTCTGCACGGTTTCGCGACGCACTTCACTGCGGTTAGCGGCCACCAGACGTTCGGTCAGGTTGCTGTACAGCGCGCTATCGAGGAAATTGTTCAGCGAAATGTGCTGCGCCTGCGGTGCCTGACGCATCGCACGTTCGGTCAGATCGCGGTGGGTAATCACCAGATCGACGTCGCCCGGCAGCGAGTTAATCGCCGTGTTGGTAACGGAAATATTGCTCAGGCCCGCGTCCTGCACTTTCTTACGCAGCACGCCCGCACCCATCGCACTTGAACCCATACCGGCGTCACAGGCTACGATGATTTTACGTACGTGGTTCAGGTCAACGCTCATCGCATCGCCAGCGACTGGCGAACCGGCAACGGCCTGACCTTTTGACTGCGCTTTCATATCTTGCATGCGCTGTGTCGCCGCTTCGATATCGTCATCTTCTTTCACTTTGCTGGTTTTCAGCAGGATAGCTGAGACCACAAAGGAGACTGCAAACGCAGCGATGATGGCAGCGATGTTGGCGAAGTAAGCGCCTTTTGGCGTCATCGCCAGCACCGCCAGGATAGAACCTGGAGAAGCCGGAGAAACCAGGCCGCCGTTCAACAGCGTCAGGGTGAACACGCCAGTCATACCGCCGAGGATAACCGCCAGCAACAGACGCGGCGCCATCAGCACGTATGGGAAGTAAATTTCGTGGATACCACCAAGGAAGTGGATAATCGCTGCACCGCCTGCAGATTGTTTGGCGCTACCGCGACCAAATACCATGTAGGCAACCAGCACGCCCATACCCGGACCTGGGTTGGCTTCAATCAGGAAGAAGATTGATTTGCCCGCCTCGCTCGCCTGCTGGATACCCAGTGGAGAGAAGATGCCGTGGTTGATGGCGTTATTGAGGAACAGGATTTTCGCCGGTTCAACAAAGATTGAGGTTAGCGGCAGCAGGTTGTTCTGCACCATCAGATTCACGCCCGCGGCGAGAATGTGTGACAGGCCTTCAACCAGTGGACCGATAGCGACAAACGCCAGCAGCGCCAGCAGCATACCGATGATACCGGCCGAGAAGTTGTTAACCAGCATCTCGAAGCCGCTTTTGATCTTGCCATCAACAACGCGGTCAAAGGATTTGATCGCCCAGCCGCCCAGCGGACCGGCAATCATCGAGCCGAGGAACATCGGCATATCGGCACCGACGATCACGCCCATGGTGGTGATCGCACCGACCACGCCACCGCGATCGCCGCCAACCAGACGTCCACCGGTGAAACCAATCAGCAGCGGCAGCAGGTAGGTGATCATTGGGCCGACGAGTTTCGCCAGCGTTTCGTTTGGAATCCATCCGGTTGGGATGAACAGCGCAGTGATGATACCCCATGCGATAAACGCACCGATGTTAGGCATCACCATATTACTCAGAAAGCGACCAAAGCTCTGAACCTTGACCTTTACTGATGAGGACATAAACCCACCCCTTATTGAGACGCGCTGCAATAAGAGAGCGCGTTTGTTTTTGTTTGAACGTTACGGCGGGGGCCGTGGCATTACTGTATGCACGCGGACTCTAGCACTAGTTTATTACGCTGCGTAGAGCAGCGACTAAGTGTGATGCAGATCACGCTAAGTTGGGGTGATTGGGGTGCAATAAGGTGATACCGATCACAAAAAGGGGTTGTAAGAAAGCTACGATGCCGAAAATTTAAGCAAAACAAGCTGATGAATGTGACTTAAGTCACCTTTTATGGCGGGTGCTTTGTTGTTTAAATGTGATCAATGTCACAAACTATTTTTGGTCGAAATTGCGCCAGATCACAATCTGCATCAGCAGAAAAGTGAGCTGTAAGGAAGTGACGAAATTCTGAAAAAGAAACGAACGGATGAGAACACTAAAAACGCTGCTTTGTAGATACCGTCTTGCCA
>NZ_JACAPA010000048.1:44248-61234 GCF_013385945.1 Pantoea sp. B9002 | reverse complement strand
CAGTTTTTGTTGACCACTACAGCGATACCTACTTTGACGCGCTAGGGGTCGACGATAGCGATTACATCCATGACCCAGAATCCATAGGGCGTTACAACGTAGCGCCTGGCACTAATGTACTGCTGATTAACTAGCGCGACGGTGAGCTCAAACTCGATCCTGTATACTGGGGATATGGTCCTGAGTGGTGGGATAAACAGCCATTAATCAACGCCCGCGTAGAAACCGCGGCCTCGAGCCGGATGTTTAAACCGCTGTGGAATCACGGTCGCGCGGTGGTACCAGCCGATGGCTGGTATGAATGGAAACGAAGCGGAAACAAAAAGCAGCCCTATTTTATTCACCACTAAAGCCATGAGCCCCTGTTCTTCGCTGCCATCGGTAAAGATCCCTTTGATAACCCGCACGGCCATGAAGGATTTCTGATCGTAACCGCCTCAAGTAATGAGGGCATGGTGGATATTCATGACCGAAGACCTCTGGTGCTTACTGCTGATGCCGTCAGAGAATGGTTAAGCTCGGACACTTCTTCCAAAGAAGCAGAGTTGATTGCAAAAAAGGCAGCCCTGCCTGAAAACAGTTTCCTATGGCACCCTGTGACCGCCAAAGTCGGCAGCCCCAAAAATCAGGGAAAGGAGCTTATCCAGAAAACTGACGATACAGTGTTTTAAGTGGCGAATAACGCGCTGCTGCTGTGAAGATTGGGAGTCGTTGGAGTGTTAAAATGCCATTACTTCAACAGATTAAACGGGTTGCTTAACACTCAGCTTGAGTTTTATAAGCCCTTTGAACTTTACACGATTCAACATTCTTATTTTATGTCACGAATCCTGAGGTTGTCATATTCCGGCTATAACGCTTAGTAAGACATTTAAGCTAGTTAAGATGCGAAAAAGGCCGCCCATAGGGCGACCTCTTCCGGCACTTCCTTTTGCGACCATCTGTTATTTATAAAGCTCAGCGGTCATGTGAACAACGTTGCCGTTGCTGGCTTCAAGAATTTTGTACTGCTGACCCTGCTGCTGAGCCTGTGCAGCGATTTTCGCTTCAGCACCATCAAGTGTCAGGGAAGTAGCTGTAACGCTTTGCGCGAAGCTCGCTGCTGACATCAGTGAAAGAGCGGCTACAGCGGCGATAGACATTGCTTTGATAGTTTTCATGGTCATATTCCTTAGTGTGTATGGTTGAAAGCTTGTTCGCTTTCGATGGAATAATAATAACCATTGTTACCATTGCAATATTAACAATAAATTCTGGTATTGTGATCGTGCTAATTATCTCGCTGATAGGCATAACTTATAAATACGTCTCAAAGCACTACAATGAGTGACCCACACAGATCATTGACCGAGGATTGATGCAGCGCCCTCCACTCGTTCCACGCCTGCTTTCTGACGTTCGATCAGGATTGAAATCTCGTACCATAAGATGGCATGACAAGGAGTTATCCCTGGCCCAATGCTTCACGTAAATGCCTCAGACAGCTCCTAGACGGCTTTGGTAATAGTGACTGAAGTTAAAAGCATGTCGTTATCATCAGTCGCCACATATCAAGATAAACAGAGCGAATGGACTGATGATGTACTGTTAATGGGTATGCGCGAACACTATCCTGAGAATGAACTCAACTCTATGGTGGGCATCATCCTTCACATCAATCGCACTGATGCTGAGCACTGATGATGAAAAGTTTCCAAGCTAGACGGTTTAGATTTAAAGCTAAGAGGATGAGAAAATGCTACTGGATAAGCTGAAAGCCCTGGAATGCAGCTTTCATGGTGAGAAACGTCATGATCGCAACTGGTTAGAACAACGACTTCATCCTGATTTTTGTGAAATCACACGCTCGGGAATATCGGTTAATCGTGCTGAGACGTTAGCATCGCTAGTCCAGGAAAGAGTTGCCCCTATCATTATCAGCGATGACTTTCAGCTCATAACCACGACAGAGTGCAGCGCGATACTGCACTACAGAACATTTGAGAGTAACGGCGCCAAAGCTTCACTACGCGCGTCATGCTGGGTTCGCTCATCAGAAGATGTCTGGACGCTAATATTCCATCAGGGTACGCCCGCAGCAGGATCTGCGTAAGGGAGGCATCACAAGAACACACAAAGGTGGTTTTGTACTTAGACGATTATTTCAGGAAAAGAAAATCAACTGCCACCATCAAACCTATAGTGAGTGCGACGAAAGCCGCCCCTGTTGCGAAGGCATGTTCTGTAGCCTGCCCTTCCTGCCGGAGGTCACGAAACCGAACAGCGCCGATTTCTCGTTGGCTGCTACTCCCCTGCCCCGATTCGTGTGTCCCGCAATTGCTCACCACCCTTTAAAAAATAGACTTTTTAACTCCGGATACTTTCCTGATCCTACTGCGCTGTTCCTTAGAACGGTCACGGTCTAGCCTAACTTACAGGAGATAATCATTGGCCAAGCAGATACCACATATCGAAATGTAAAAAAAAGATCACTACCATCAGCGATCTGCGTACTCATCAGACTTTCTACCGCATCACTCCTCTTGCCAGATAAACTCCCATCCTTAATACTGTACATATAAACAGTGTTATTTGGGAGGGCCTTTTATGTACGACAAGCACACAACAGCAATGATTTTTAGGACTTTATATCGGAGTGCCGAGCTATGAAACCGGCCACTTACGCGAGCGGATTAACGTTTCTCTGGGCACCAAACTATAGTCCACCGCTGAAAATCCCCTTGTTTGCTGACGCTTGTTCAGCAGGATTTCCCTCCCCTGCTCAGGACTATGTTGAGTCGGAACTCGATCTCAATGAGTTATGTATACGTCGGCGTGCTTCCACTTTCTTTGTACGTGCCAGTGGCAGCAGTATGGAGGAGCTTGGATTATTTGATGGCGACGTCATGGTTGTCGATCGCGCTGAAGAAGCTAACCATAACGATATCGTTATTGCCGAAGTCGCTGGAGAGTTCACTGTTAAGCGTTTGCAGTTACACCCTCGCCTGGCACTATTGCCGATGAATCCGGCTTACTCCGCGATCTATCCAGATGAACTACAGCTTCTTGGCGTTGTTACCTGGTTTTTTAGCAGCACAAGAGCCCGTAGGAGGTAAACATGCCAATGTTTGGATTGGCGGATGTTAACTCATTTTATGCCAGCTGCGAGGCTCTCTTTCGTCCAGACTTACGCGGTAAACCCGTTGTCGTTCTTAGTAATAATGATGGATGTGTTATCGCCCGAAGTGCCACAGCAAAAAAATACGTCAAAATGGGCGCACCGTGGTTTCAGATTAAGGCGCAAGAATACCCCGAAAAGATTTATGTTTTCAGTAGCAACTATGCCCTTTACCACTCGATGTCTCAGCGTGTAATGACCGCTCTTGAAGAGATCACACCAAGGGTTGAGCAATACAGTATTGATGAAATGTTTCTGGATCTGACGGGCATAGACGGGTGCGAAAACTTTGAAGATTTCGGCCGACGTCTGCGTAAACACGTACTTGATACTACGGGACTAACCGTAGGCGTGGGTATGGGCCCCACAAAAACACTGGCCAAATCGGCTCAATGGGCAAGTAAAGAGTGGAAACAATTCCGCGGAGTACTGGCGCTAACGCCCAGCAATCCAAAGCGCACCACTACTCTTTTAAAAAATCAGCCTGTTGAGGAGATTTGGGGAGTTGGCCGACGAATAGCTAAAAGACTTAATCTGCTGGGGATTGAAACCGCGCTCCATCTCTCACGCGCTCATCCTAAATTCATCCGTGACAACTTCAGCGTTGTTCTGGAGCGTACTGTGCGAGAGCTTAACGGCGAATCCTGCATACCTTTGGAAGAGCTTCCTCTAGCCAAGCAGCAAATCGTTTGTAGTCGTAGCTTTGGTGAACGCATCACAACGAAGTTTGCCATGCAGCAAGCACTTTGCCAGTACGCAACGCGCGCAGCAGAAAAACTACGCGGTGAACGTCAGTACTGTCGCCATGTCAGCATGTTCATTCAAACGTCACCCCATGCACACAATGAGATCTATTATGGCAACACTGCAGGTATGAAGCTTTCGCTTCCTACGCAAGATACCAGAGAGATCATTGATGTTGCGATGAAGTCCCTTGATCAAATCTGGCTTGAAGGAAAAAGGTATATGAAAGCCGGCGTTATGCTCGATGATTTTACGCCTAATGGAGTGAGCCAGTTAAATCTGTTCGATGAAAATCAACCTCGGGCCAACAGCGAAAAGCTCATGAAGGTTCTGGATGGTATCAACCAGTCCGGACTTGGCAATGTATGGTTTGCTGGTCAGGGTGTCGATACAGAGTGGAAAATGAAACGTGAATTGTTGAGTAACGCCTGGACTACCAACTGGAACGAGATTCCTGTAGCCAGAGTGTATTAGAGCATGACAGCACGCTAAAAGATGAGATGCCCATTGAGCGTAAATATCTGATCGCCAATTTAGCGGTACCTCCGCACTAGCAGAAAATAATAAAGATTGTTCACACTCCTGAACCCTATGACGCGGAGGCGATGTTCAATGCATCAGGATCATGGTTATAACCATTTTCAGTGAGCGTTAAACTTAACACCCGGTCTCTTTCGATTTCCCAGGAACAAGGAAATCGAAATGTCGACGAAGAGGTTCACGCAATGAACTACATACCTGCAGTGTTTCCAATGTGAGAATCAATTCATCACGCACCATTGGCCTGGAATGACACTCATCTTCCAGGCCTTTTCAATCTGGTTGAAATTGTAAGAACGCTGAATGTCGGCGGGGCATTTTTGTAAGCAGCTCCCTAAGCTCTCTAATGCTATTAATTGGTTTCGACACAAGTTAGTACTTTTACCTCCCAACGTGGCGCCATTACTCACATAAACCCATCTGAAATAGTTCTGTTCTACGTCTATGATCACTCCCAATAGGTGATTGATGTTTTGATGATAGCATCATGTTTCTGAACAGAACTAACTCCAGACTTGGCATTGGGAGTGGTTATCGTTATACGCTGGTGTGCCAATATGCATTTACCCAATTCATTCCATTCGTGGCACGTGGTCACTGTCTTCTCTATGGTGAAATAGGTCGCTGTAGAAGTTAAACTGAACTCTCTACCTGATTGATCATAGGAATAAATGTCCAATACTGACGCTGAGCGCTTCTGAAGGAGTCGTCCACTGGCATCATACTCATAGATTGTTTTAGCATTATCTGAACGAAGATTACTTCTTCTATCCGTGCTCAGTAACCGCCCAATCGCATCGAAACGGTAAGATGTATTCGCTACTCCAATTTGATTTAGATTTCCTGTCGTTGCCTCAAATCTTTCGCCTGACTTACTTATTACTCCATTTTTCCCTAATAAGATCACGCCCTCAACTTGCTGGCTAAAGAGTTCGGTTCTCTTTTTTGAGTCTGTATCAGTCATGGCATTATCAAACTTCAAATTTGTTTTCCAGCCATACTCTTTTTTGTTGATTTCGGCAGAGTAGGTCGCCGTTAGCACTCGACTTCCCGTTTGGTAGTTCTTTTCCTTAGCGAACTCTGCTTTTATCAATTCTCCGCAACGGCTGAAAATAGCTGAAACTGAACTGTGGATGAAACCATCACGGCTTTTGATGGTTAGTACCATTGCTTTAGGAGTGTCAGCCGAAGGCTGCTCATCAAAGAGAATGAAATTATTCATCTTGTTACTTTGAACTTGCTGAGGTGAACACTCAGCGCTGCTCGCGTCGAAAGCGAAAAGTGATAGAAGAGAAAGTAGAACTGAAGCCTTTATCATTGCCATGAATCCATCCTGAACATTCCATTTGATAGGGCATTGTATCTATAATTTCACTATTGCCAAGATTGGTTATAGGTCTGTAGAAGCAGAATAAAAATATGGAAACCCACGGTCTATTTGCCGCTATAAAACTGCACGAGTGAGTAGAGCAATAACCTTGAATGTACGTCATCCTGATGAAAGACATTTAAGAAATCATATCCAAATGTTTGATAGGATAACAAGGTATCACTTCGCTTCAACTGGCGGGGGAAACGCAAATGCTCAAGGGAATTTCAATTTGAAATAAAAAACAAAAAATCATTATTTTCATATAGTTAGGATTGAAATGACCATGGGTGATTTTGCGATTTTTCATCACGTACTCGGAATTAAGAGAAGAGGGGGAGGGTGCAGCAAATCGCATCACCATTGACCGAATGGCCTTAGCTTATAGAAGGAAGAAGGCTGCCGGATAAGCAAAGATGAGTGGGATCAACATCTCATGTTCGGTACAACTTTTAAAAGAATATCGTTAAAAGTTGCACGCAACATCATAAGCTGTACACTGGCTGCAAAAGTTACCAACGGAGCGGAGTAATGAAAAGTAATTACGGTGGGGTAGACGTAACAGCACGTAGGGCAAATGCCATGCTTCGCAGCATGAGTGATGACATAACTGATAGACGTACCGAATACGGCCTCGATCAGTATTTCCAGACATTCACGCGAAATTCGGTAGCTAATCTACCTAAGCTTAGCCGCCGTGCTGTTGAGCAAGCGGTAGAAGAAATGGAATCTAAAGGGCATGTGTTTGGCAAAAAGGACGCCGGTAATGCCAAGCACTATGCATTAACCATCCAGGATGTGGTTGATATTTACGCTCATCGCAAAGTGCCAAAGTATCGCGATATTCATGCAGGCGAAGGGCCGTTTGTAGTATTCGTGGTTAACCTTAAAGGTGGCGTATCAAAAACAGTCACCACGGTCACCCTTGCTCATGGCCTGCGTGTTCACCCAGACCTATTACAATATGACCTGCGTACGCTGGTGATTGACCTCGATCCACAGGCATCCAGCACCATGTTCCTTAATCATACGAATAGTATTGGCTCAATCGTCGAGACAGCAGCTCAGGCAATGTTGAATGATCTGGATGCTGAACAAATCAAAGAAGATATCATCAAGCCGACCATCATTCCCGGCGTGGATGTCATCCCAGCTTCGATTGACGATGGCTTTATTGCCAGCCAATGGAATGACCTGGTTAATCAGCATTTACCGGGTGTTCTTCCCTCTGATGTATTGCGCCGGAATATTATTGATCGTGTTGGCCAAGACTATGACTTCATCTTTATTGATACGGGTCCGCATCTAGATGCCTTCATGCTTAACGCCATTGCCGCCAGCGATTTACTGTTAACTCCTACGCCGCCGGCACAGGTAGATTTTCACTCTACGCTAAAGTATCTGACGCGCCTACCCGAGATGCTTGAGCAGTTGGAGGAGGAGGGCATCACTCCCCGCATCAAAGGTAATATCGGTTTTATGTCGAAAATGACGTCTAAGCGAGATCATGAAATGACGCATGGTCTGGCTCGTGATGTGTTTACGTCCTACATTCTCGACGCCTCACTACCGCGCCTTGATGGCTTTGAGCGTTGCGGTGAGAGTTTCGACACCATTGTCAGCGCAGATCCTCACTCTTATCCAGGTAGTGCTGAAGCCCTTAAGAATGCGAAACGCGAAGCTGAGCGTTTTACGCAAGCTGTATTCAAGCGAATTGAGTTTATAAGAGGTATAAAGTGAAAAAACCGATGGTAAAACTTGGCCGCCAATTTGGTAAAACCGGTTTCTCTAAAACGCTGAATGAAATCGATGGCGAACGCGTTTTCACTTTAAAATCAGGCGCAGAAGCAAGCTTCATCCTTACAAGGGTGCTTCATGATGAGATTGAGTCAACTACCTTTGTAGATGCAGCGATAAATGGTCGCGACCAAGCGTTTCTGACCCCGGAATCAGTTAGTGATATTGCCCGGACCATAAAATTACAGCAGTTCTTCCCGGCTATTGGCCGCGAAATGGATGGGCGAATCGAGGTTCTGGATGGTTCACGCCGACGTGCCGCATGCATTTTTAATGACGCCTCATTTGAAGTATTGGTCACCAGTGACGAAATTAGCCTTGCTGATGCGCGTCAGCTTGCCATCGATATCCAAACAGCCAAGGAGCA
This sequence comes from Pantoea sp. B9002, assembly GCF_013385945.1. Taxonomy (NCBI): domain Bacteria; kingdom Pseudomonadati; phylum Pseudomonadota; class Gammaproteobacteria; order Enterobacterales; family Erwiniaceae; genus Pantoea; species Pantoea sp. B9002. The sequence goes on along the minus strand of NZ_JACAPA010000048.1, from coordinate 53,260 downwards.
TACGCTTCGTGAGCTTGGAAGGCGTCTTCAGTTGATGTATCCAGAAGATATGAATAAGTCTGATATTGCAGAAGCTGAAGGGTTGTCTGCAGCCAAAGTCACCAGAGCATATCAAGCCGCAGCAGTACCAGACGAAATGATCGCCGTCTTTCCTTCAGTTAGTGAGTTGTCCATCAACGATTATCAGACATTGCTGGATATTGCTGACAAAGCTAAGACCCAGCATATAACCATTGAGCAACTCACTGCAGCGGTGCAAGAACGCATAAATAATGATGTATCTTATGCACCTGAAGATCCGAGTGCAAAAGCGAAAATCATCGCTTATTTCCGTGAAGAAAATGCCGGTGTGAAAAACAAGCGCGGTCCCAAGCAAGTCGTCACGGAAAAAATAGCTGACTTTAAGGACAAGAAACAGTTCGCCCGCAAGAAAACCGACAGTGAAAAAAGATTGGTTACATATGAGTTCTCACGCCTCCCGGCGACCTATCAAGCAGAACTAGATGCTGCTGTTAAAGCTGTGATAGCACGCATGCAAGCTGAAGGTGATAGCTAGCATGCATCAAAAAGAGGCACAGCTTAATTAACTGAAGCTGTACCTCTTTCGAATTCAATCAAAAACCCGCCCCAAAATCACTCTAACCCATTGTAATACATACAAAAAACAAAAATATTTCACATTGAAATTCCCATTAAACTCATCTAAAAATCATTAAACTAACAAGTTCAGCTCTATGTGAAACGTAAAGTGGAAAAGAGGGGGGAGGATAGGTGTAACTTATAATCGGCGCGTCATACCCATATCCCAAGCTTTACTTCCTTATTCAGGTCATCATTCCATAATAATTCCCGTTGTGCCTGACCGCGGCACATTCAGTTTGAGTCTGGCAATTCAACGCCGAATATGGACTGCACTTGTTATTATCCTGCCGACACTCATCAATCGTATTTCTACCGTAATTATTCTCGCTGATAACTTAGCTCATTCAGGCAATCATCTCTTAATCTTCCATTTGGACTCACATTAGATCCGTTCTGTTTCGGCTGACCCGGCTGGATGAGTCTTGGTTCTATATTATGTTTTAAGAGTCTTGCAGGTAAATGCCGATCTCTGAACAGTCCTTGTCGTCACCGGGTAGCTACGTAACAGCACGATACTGTCCAGAATATATGTGACCTGAACACCTGAAATCCGTAAAGCAGCGGTGATAGTCCGGCTCGCATCCGTGTAATCATTTACACTGGTCAGGTAATTAATACGGCGACAGCTGACGAGTGCGTCCATGATGAACTTCATCAACCTGACCAGGTTCAGTGCATCCGTAAAAAAAAGTGGAAGCCATTCGGCCACCAGCTTATTACACTGCTGCCTACGCTTCTCGTTAAGGGCGTTAGAATGATAAATGCCGTTCACTCTCTTGTAAGTGACATATAGATCTTCACGCATCAAAAGCCACCAGATAAAGCGATAACTAAAGCGCCGGCATTCGAAATACAGTTCATTGATGCGTCTTTTAAAAGGTACAAGGAGCTGGACGCTGTGACTTTTAGAGGCAGTTGTACATGGACAAATCAAAGAGCCTGAAGGTAAGTCACTGCAACAGGCCGGTCACACATGTAAACTCCACGGCTTTCCGTGATTTATCTATCGTCAGTGCTTTTGGATCAGAGCCATCTGAAACGCCTCTTAAGCCAGTATGACTTCGGCAAGCAGATTCATGAGCCGGGAATTGTTTTCTTAACTTAATGAGCTTCACTTAAGCGATTCGATGCCGACAAACTTCTTACACCGGATAGAAGAGGTCGTGTCTGAAATGGCGTGCTTGCAGATAGTTACCAAGGCTTCAGCCGTGTGGAAAAAGCTGATGATCTGTTCATCGGAAAACATCTCTTTTTGGGGATAGCCTCACAATCCTAATGTCGACATGGCTAACAAAAGGAGGTATCCATCAAAGTGCATTACGTCATGCATACCAAAGCCGATACGAATGTCATAACTTTTGCTACGGTGAAATAAAATCGTTTGATTCAGAACTAAGAGTGGATAGCTTGGTTAGGGTGGGGGAGATAACGTGCAAAAAAGCTGAAGGTTGATTTAAACATAATTTTGCCCCATTTCTTGTGCTGTATTTGTATTTCCCTGTAAGAATCCCTTAAAAACAATCGTTTATTAGCACTGACGTCGCTACGTGAATTTTAGTGGCTTCACTGCACCAATCCTCTGCAGAATTCTCCAGAACGCGTCACAAATTAGTGAGTAAAATTGCCCCTAAGCATCAATTTGTCATTTCAAGGTGTAACCACATTTCAGGTTATGCTCAGTGCTACGGTCAACTTGAATTCACCAGCTACCTGCCACAAGCGTTCATTTTACCATTTGAGGTTGCTAGGCTACATCGACTCAAGAACATATGATGTGGAATGGCATCAAATCAGGGGCTAGTAAAATCCCCGAGGTTTAAACAATGGGGGAAAGTAGGGAAGGCCATTACGGCTTCGCTAGAATTTTAAATTACGGTTCTGTTGAGCATCGCCATTATGTGCCAGCTAGCATTAGATCGGGATGATTAGGCTATAGACTCGGGCAATCGTCTCAAGATGATATAGCGTTCACGAGGTTTAGTGCCCGGGGTCTGATTCAAACTAATGACCCCCAGCTCGCTGATTGTTCATCAAACACTGTAGAGTCGGCTCTTCAATTCCATCATTTGACGTACTTAGATATGAGACTTTTAGTGGAAAATTCGTGTGTTTAATGCCTTGGGAAATTAATTTTTAAACCGCCTGTTACTACGGTTTTGCGGTACAGCTGATGCTTTAAAGCCGGCAAGAAGAGGTGTTGCTGAGCAAAATAATGTTGGGGATGTATAAAAAAAGTGTTCCAAGGTAGAGTTCAAAAGTTTTCTAACCCATTAAAAGAGAAGTGTATTATACGTATTTACATCAGTAAGTTACTGATTACTTTCTCTTGTTCTAACAGATCTAAGTCATCACTCATATTCTTTTAACAGCCCTTTTATTACGCCATTCTCTCAACAAATCCTGCTTCTACTATTTTGAAGATTTCACTTGATGCTTATTGGATTCCCCCATTAATGGCGGTTGATCTGATCGATGTGTAGGTAAGCATCTACACAAGTGATCAATTAAAAATGAAATTTATCATGGCATTGAGAAGGAATGAGACGGCACTCAACACTATCAAGTGTCGCCACTTGTTACTGCTTACAGGGAATGTGAAAGGCCTGACGAGCTAGATTTTGTTGAAAACGGAAAGTGTATGTCATGGGTAATCTCAATCCAAATGACTACTATAGCGAGTAAGTTACTCACTACAGCGGTCTTTAGCGTTGCACGAGCTACTCACACCTAAGTAAACCCATACCAACTCATTGGAACGAAGGCTAATGTGGATACTCACTACAATAGTCATCTTCTCTCTATAGCAGTCATCATGAGTTGCTGTTGAAAGTTAACAACGCGTTTATGATCCAGAAGCCAGGCATCAGTACTGTTATATGAGCTCTGTTAGAAGCGGTGTTTAGTACAAGCTCAGTAGAAATCCTCAATTATTACAAGCACAAACCACAGTATTCCCCGTATGTACTCACTGTATCAATGCTATGACCAGTCATCAGAGAGGCCAATTCTTACCCTTTGAGACGTATGAGTGGATAAAGCTTACAGGCTTATAGAGTTCCTTTATTTATCCCCATTATCCACAGGTCAGATCCAATAACTTGATCCTAATATGATCCCATAGAGATCCTAAACAGATCCCGACAACGCCACAGGCCTTGCTATCAGTGTGCTAAACGCCTGTCGATGACTGCTGTAGTGAGTGTAATGACCAATATAACGAGCATCTTGACTGCTATAGAGAGCAAAGATGACCAATATAGAGAGAACATCATGACTGCTATAGTGAGTAACGAGCTGATTTGCTTGTTAATAAGCCAGTTAATCGAAATTATGGTCAAACACCTGCTGCTCGTAGGTTCGGTTAAACCACTACATTTTCTGTGTTCTAAGTTTTAAATAGTTATGCACCGAAAACAGCACGCAAAATGGGCAATTTATTGGTTTTAAAGTTATCAACTGCATAGATCCAATAACAGATCCTAATAAGAACCTATATGTTCCAAACAGATCCCGGATCGCTCTGATGCCTTGCTGGACAAGGCTTTAGCGTTGATCGCTGACTGCTATAGCGAGTAGAAAGACTACTATAGAGAGTAATTAAACCGCTATAGTGAGTAGAATAACCGCTGTAGTGAGTGATAGTATCCACTGTAACGAGTAACGGCGACTATCGCTTGTTCAAATCACGGATTTTCCAAATGCCGAAAAAAGAACAAGAAATCAATCTGATAGCTGATGCTTTCAGTGAAACAGACAAACGAACCGGTGAAGTTGTTCACCTAACACCTAACAGTAATAATACTGTTCAGCCTGTTGCATTGATGAGGCTGGGTCTATTTGTTCCCACGCTTAAATCCACTGCAAATGGTCGTAAAAATCAGATGTCTACAATGGACGTCACCGATGAGCTGAAACAGCTGACGATCGTAAAGGCTGAAGGTTATGAAAATATCAAGATCACGGGTGCACGTCTTGATATGGATAACGACTTCAAAGCATGGGTCGGGATCATTCATGCCTTTGCGAAGTATAAAGTGCTGGGAGATAGCGTAACGCTTCCTTTCGTTGATTTCGCCAAACTCTGTGGCATCCCATCATTACGCTCGTCTGCGAAGCTTAGAACGCGTCTGGAAGCCTCTCTGACACGTATTGCAACGAATACCATCCACTTTGCCAACAAAGAGGGTGAGTACTACGTGACGCACCTGGTTCAGTCAGCAAAATACAGTGTCAAAAATGACACTGTGACCCTGCAAGCCGATCCTAAGATCTTTGAACTCTATCAATTTGATCGCAAGGTGTTGCTCCAGCTTCGAGCTATCAACGAATTAGCGCGTAAGGAGTCTGCACAGGCACTTTACACCTTCATCGAGAGCTTACCCCCAGATCCCGCCCCGGTGTCCATGCAGCGCCTCCAGGCTCGGTTAAATTTGACCTCTCGGCCTAATACTCAATACGCCACTGTAAGAAGGGCTATGGAGCAGCTGAAAGAGATCGGTTATCTCGATTACACAGAGTTCAAACGAGGATCGACGATCTACTTTTCGATCCACTATCGTCAGCCGAAGCTCAGACCTGCAAACATCCCAATCAGTCTTCCTGAACTTGAAGATGAACTGGATAATGAAGTTGAAATCGCACCCGCTAAGAAGCCGGTGAAGGCGAGGGCGGCTCCAAAAGCCAAGAAGGAGCCGGCCGGCAAAATGGTGATGTTGTCAGAAGAAGAACTCGCAATGCTTGAAACCATCAGGAAGAGCAAAAAGAATTAATCCTCATCTTCCGCAATCAGTCGGTTTTAGAAAGAGGCTCATCACTTCCTGGTTTGTTGACCGCTATAGAGAGATGCCTCTCTCTATAGCGGTCATTTACGTGGGAGAGATGGTTCGAGAATCCCCAATTCACTCGCTAAAGCAGTCATTTGTGATGTAATCTTCTTAACCGCTATAGTGAGGAAATGAAATGTTCTCTGTTTCAAAACGACTGCTATATAGAGTATAAGCCGACTATATTCGGCCAATATTCTCAACCGCCCTGGTAGTCACTAACCCCGCAACCCTTGTAAGCAGTGATGTTAGTAGGCACTAACACTAATTATTGACTCTCGTAAGTTGCACTCGGTCCTAAGCATCTTGACCGAGACAAATACCTATACTCTCCGAATACTCTCCATAGCAGTCTTTGAATTCATATCGATAATCACTCTCCATAGCAGTCATTCGAACAGACAGCGCTCTTACTCTCCATAGCGGTCATTACTCTCTATAGTGGTCATCATTTACAGCAAGTCCTCATCACACAATGAGTATGATTCTTGACCAAATTAGCCGGGGAGGAGTCTTAGGATCTGATTATTTAGGGTAAAAACGTTATTGCACATCGGACGTAACACTGTCACGTCTTAAAACATTGCTGTTAGCATAGAATTAGAAAACGGAGAGAAAAGTGCATGATTTTGGCAGATATGCAAAGCGTTAGGTTTGAACGAAATTTGAATCGCCACAGATAATCTAGACACTTCCGAGCCGTTGATAATATTGGTTTTCGTATTCTGCCGGTGGCATCTGATTGCTCGAACCATGCCGACGCCTACAGTTATAAAACATTTCGATGTAATCAAAAATATCGCTGCGGGCTTCTTCCCGTGTTCCGTAGATCTTTTTCTTAACCCGTTCGCGTTTCAGTAGCTGGAAAAAGCTTTCCGCAACCGCGTTATCGTGGCAGTTACCGCGACGACTCATGCTGCCTTCCAGACCGTGTGATTTCAGGAAAAATTGCCACTCATGGCTCGTGTACTGACTGCCCTGATCAGAGTGAACCAGTACCTGTTTTTGAGGATTACGCCTCCACACCGCCATAAGTAATGCGTTCAGGACAATCTCTTTAGTCATGCGGGGTTGCATTGACCAGCCGATAACTTTACGGGAGAACAGGTCAACCACCACGGCCAGATAAAGCCAGCCTTCGTGGGTTCGGATGTAGGTTATGTCCGTCACCCAACGCTCATCCGGTGAGCCCGGATTAAACTGCCGCTGGAGCCTGTTGGGTACCACGATGCTGGCTTCGCCTTTACGTGCCCTTGGGCTACGGTACCCAACCTGAGCTTTTATTCCAGCACGCTTCATCAGCCGCCAGACCCGGTTCACTCCACACTGCTGCCCGGTATCACGCAGATCGAGATGGATCTTGCGATAACCATACACACACCCAGACTCAAGCCAGAACTGCTTGATCTGCCCGGTCAGCATCTGGTCTGCCTGGTGACGCTTTGAATGTGGCTGCTGAAGCCAGAAATAAAATCCACTCGGATGGACGTCCAGAACCCGACAGAGCAAACGAACAGGCCAGCAACGGCTGTTGTCGCGGATAAAGGCGTACCTCAGTCGGACAGCTTTGCGAAGTACGCCGCGGCTTTTTTTAATATGTCCCGTTCGTCGGTAACCCGCTTCAACTCTTTCTGAAGATGGCGGATCTCGGCCTGAGCATCTGTCTGTTCATTATTACTGGAAGAATCAGGACCGTACTTTTTTACCCAGGCATAGAGACTGTGTGTGGTGATATCAAGCCGGGTGGCGACGCTTGCGATGGAATGACCACGATCAACGACCTGTTTAACCGCTTCAATTTTGAACTCTTCGGGATAACGTTTACCGCTCATGGGCACCTCTCTTTTAAGTCATCTTAAATGACTCTCAGGTGTCTGTTAAACCCGTGGCGATTCATAATTATAATTATAATTATAGGGAAATTATAAAAATTAATAGAATATTGCTAATACCATTAACCTTGCAGTCCTTAACTATAAAAATTCTAAAGATCGGAAGGCTTTCTCAACAGCCTTCCGTAATTAAAGTTATTTAACCTGTGCGAAAACTGAGAGGATCTATAGTTCGGCGGCTAAATAATTATGCTCATCCTTATAAAGCGAGGATATAGGCGGAGTAATAGCGTCATGATTTTCTACAATCTGGTTTTCGAAGTTCCAATCGGCTTCATTGATAGCCAGAATTAATTTCTCTTCAATTTCAGCTTGAAACACTTCATTGAATAACGAGATATCGCTATCGATCAACACTTCAGCAAAGGTCATGACATTGCTTGCGGCTTCCACCGTAAATGTAAATGGTGCGCTGTCACCGGCTTCAGTACGTGCAATGATAGCGTTAAATCCATCAGGCAAATCAGTAGTGATTTCCAGATACCATCCGCCGTAATAATCAGCTTTCACGCTACCTAACACGGTATCACCAGCATAAAGCGTAACAATCTGATTTGAGTCCGCACTTCCGAAAAAGACCGGACGCGTGTCATCCGTAATGAAGCCGCTATCGCTGCTAATATATTGAGTATCTCCAACCCTATCATATGCCATTTCAATGGTTACTGACGCAACGTCAGGCAATTCAACGTTGATCACATACGCCTTGCTTTCGTGGCTTCCGCTGCGTGCGATCACATTGTTATCGCCTATGTTCAGGTCGGTGGTGATTTCCAGGCTCCAGCGGCCATTTGCACCGGCTCGCACGCTGCCAAGCGCAATCTCTCCTGCGTACAAGGTCACTATGTGGCCAGGAGCCGCGCTGCCATAGAATGTGGGACGCATATCATCAGTGGTCATTCCACTGCTCAGAAACTGTTCATGTCCAACGTTGTCATAGGCATTTTCTATCGTGACAGAAACCTCGGACGCCACTTCCACGGTGATGTGGAACGGGCTGCTCTCCTGGGTCCCGGCGCGGGCGATGACGGCGTGGGTGCCGCTGGCCAGCTCGGCGGTGATTTCCAGGCTCCAGCGGCCGCTGGCGTTAGCGCGCACGCTGCCCAGCGCTGTATCGCCCGCGAACAGGGTAACAAGCTGGCCTGCGCCGGCGGTGCCGGAGAAGGTCGGACGGGTGTCGTCGGTTTTGCCGCTGCCGTTGTTCAGGTACTGCGCCGTGCCGACGTTGTCGTAGGCCTGGATAATGGTCACCGGCACGTCGGCCGCGGCTTCCACGGTGATGCGGAACGGGCTGCTAGACTGAGAGCTGGTGCTCGCGGTCACGACGTGGGTGCCGCTGGCCAGCTCGGCGGTGATTTCCAGGCTCCAGCGGCCGCTGGCGTTAGCGCGCACGCTGCCCAGCGCCGTTTCGCCCGCGAACAGGGTAACGAGCTGGCCTGCGCCGGCGGTGCCGGAGAAGGTCGGACGGGTGTCGTCGGTTTTGCCGCTGCCGTTGTTCAGGTACTGCGCCGTGCCAACGTTGTCGTAGGCCTGGATAATAGTGACCGGCACGTCGGCCGCGGCTTCCACGGTGATGCGGAACGGGCTGCTCTCCTGGGTCCCGGCGCGGGCGATGACGGCGTGGGTGCCGCTGTCCAGCTCGGCGGTGATTTCCA